>JBEVXT010000720.1:0-7455 GCA_040505955.1 Sedimenticola sp.
ATAGTAATCAAGTGAAACTTTTCATGAATTCAGAAGTAGCCAGTTCAGCCGAAAAAACGGCAGGAAAAATAATCACCGAACGTTATCTCGCGCCCGCGTTGGATAAACTGGATTTTTGGTCGAGAAAAACCCTGAGTGAACTCAAGAAGAGAAAACCGGGGTGGTTGGTCGATTACCTCGATTACCTGATACAGCAGGGAAAAAATATCGATGGTGATGGCCGACCGGAGGACCAGGTTGGGGATGCAATGGATCAGCCGCTTGTTCTCCGGCTCGCCTATCTGACACCCAGGTTAAGCCGCCTCTCTGCGGGTAGGGGTGAGAATAGTCAGCCTACGGGTGATGATGGCTGTACATTTCCTGAGGCTCTCGCCAAGACAGTTGGTCTCTGGCAGGACGAAGATGTAGCGCCGGAATTGGCTGCAGAGCGTCTGGATGCCATCCCCGCTATGTTCGTCAAGGGTGGGCCGGGTAGTGGTAAAAGTACCTTGAGCCGTTGGCTGGCCAGTCGTTATGCCGCACTGTGGATGCGTACTCATGCCCAGGAGATAGGCGCGGCAGCCCCAACACCCGAAGAGATAGGCGAACTTCCAACATGGGAGCAGGTGCCATTTCCAATATTTGTCGAGTTTGCCGGTCTTAAACTGGATGGGGATAAGTGTGATCTAAAGTCGGTTGTCGAACAGCATATTCGGGAAATTCTCAAAGACAGTGCGAGTGGTGAATCCGTTGTAGAGAGTGAGTTGAATGATCTGCTGAAGAGGCCCCTATCGCTTATCTTTGATGCCCTGGATCAGGTGCCAGACAGAGACCAGCGGAAACGACTCATCGAATGGCTCTCTGGCGCATGCAGGCGGTTGCGACAGCAGCAGGTGCCGGAAAGAGACCAGCGGAAAGGGCTCATCGAATGGTTCACTGGCGCACACAGACGGTTGCCACAGCAGCAGGGAGCGGGTGACTCCATGCTTGTGTTTACCTGTCGCAGTCAGGCGGATATTCCAGAGAGCAAAACGAATTTCATCAACAACGGCTGCATTGCCTGGCAGTTGGATGAGTTGGCAGACGAGGAGATTCCGAATTTTATCCTCCACTGGATGCATGCCTGGGAGGTGTCGACCTGCACTACTAATATATCAAACGCCCAAGAGATTGCCGGTAACAAGCGTGATGACCTGATGCTAAAGCTCGGGCGCATTCAGCAAAAGAATCCAAAGTTCGGTGAAATGTTGCGTGTACCCCTTCTGCTGGATCTGGTCTGTCGGCTCTCAAAGCATCATGTGGATATACCTGATCAGCGGGCGCTGGTCTTTGGAAAGCTGATAGAGCTTTCACTGGAGAGCTGGCAGAGAAAACTGCAGCTTGATGAGAAGACATGCATCCAGCTTATCGGCTTTTGCGAACATCTGGCATGGCATGCCGTAGTGGCTGGGGCAACTGGTGGTACTACCGATGGTGGTAATGCTATGAGTTATCAATTTGTATCTGATCAGGCGCGGCATTGGTGTCAGCAGAATCAGGCTACTGTAATCTCGGCAAATGAGATGGTGAAACTACTCAAGGGAGATGTGAGCTTCCTGGTGAGGGAGACACACAGTGATTACATACGTTTCACCCATCAACAGTTTCAGGAGTTTCTCGCCGCACGCTACCTGTTGACGATGGAGGGTGACTCACAGCAACTAAGTGGTGATGACAGGTGGATACAGGTAGTTGCTTTTGCCGCAGAGATGGCTACGGTGGGCAGTCAGACCGATTCACTCTGGCATGCGCTGCAAAATATTGATTGGCTTGCGCCATCGAGCCGCCCGTTTCTTGAGTCACTTGAGCATTTTTCCACCCCAAGCCTGTTGTTTAAACTGGTCGGGCTCTTCGGGCAGCGTTTGCTGGATAGCACGGCAACACCAAGGGACCGAGCCTGGGCCGCCATCTGGTTCCACCGGCTACGAATAGCAGCCGGGGCAAAATGGCAGTGGAGCGAGTTGAAGGGTTATATAGAAAACCCCGTCCGTGATGACTTGGCCAAGGCCCATCTCATGATGCTGCTGCCGGAGTGTCCACCGAAAGTGTGGCCAGAGATTATCCGATGGCTTAAGTCACAGTTGACCGGCGATACCGACGCCTACCTCAACCACAGCCGCGCCCTGGCCCTCTCCATGCTCGGCGTCGGTTGGGCAGTGGATGGCAAAAGAGAAGCAGAGGGAAGAGAAGTGCGTGAACGACTGAACGACTACCTCTATGCCCAGATGGATGCTGGTGAGTTTCAACTGGGACATGAGGACGAGTCAGATAATAAGCCGCGAACCGAAACCAGTCACTCCTGCAGGATTAGACGTTTCCCAGTGACCCGGGCCGAGTATGCCCACTTTATGACGACCCCGGCGTTCCAACACTTTTTGGCAAACCGGGGTGAGACGAATCAAAGTGAAGACTGGGACAGCCCCCGCTACTGGGATAATCCAGATTACCGCCACCCCGGCGCGCCGGTAGTGGGCGTCTCCTGGTTCGAGGCCCGCGCCTGCGCCCACGCCATGCTGGCCGGGGAGGGGGAGTTGCTGCCCTCGCCCGATTTGCAGTCGGCACAAGACTGCCCTTGGCTACCCGCTGAAACCGAGTGGGAGCGGGCCGCCTCCTGGGATGCCGGGAAAGCTGAAAACCGGGAGTACCCCTGGGGTGATTGGCAGGAGGCGTCACCGCTGCAACACGCTAATATCGATGACTCAGGCCTGAAACAGGCCAGCCCGGTGATCGCCTTTCCCGATGGAAAGTCCCCCCTGGGCTGCTACGAGATGTCGGGCAATGCCTGGGAGTGGCAGGCGAACTGGTATGGCAAAGACGAAAACTGGAAAGGTTTGCGCGGCGGCGCGTTCTTCATCAATCGGCCCCACGCCCGCTGTGCCTACCGCAGCAACGACCCCCCTGATTTCCGGGGCAACAGCAGGGGTTTTCGTCCGGCCAGAACTCTTTTTGTAAGCCTTGCCCCTTTTTCCCTTTAACCCTTGATGGTGGGTCAGCGCCACCGCTGCAAAATCGGGAGATGCGTTATGAGTAGTCAGAACCATAGAACCACCACGCCGGTGATCCTGGAAAAGCACTACGATCTGCTGCTGTGGCTGCAGAAGCAGGTGCCGCAGTTCCCCCGCTCTCACCGGTTTGTCCTGGGGGATCGGCTGCTGAGTACCGGTATGGATATGCAGGGGCTGCTGGTGGAGGCGAGTTATACCCGCGACAAACGGGCGTTGTTGCAGCAGGCCGGGATCAAGCTGGCACAACTACGCTACCTGGTCAGGTTGGCCCACGATCTGTGCTTCTTCTCCCTGCGCCAGTACGGTTTTCTCTCGGACAAGATGGAGGAGATGGGGCGCATGCTCGGAGGCTGGATAAAACAGCAGGGGGGCAGTGCAAGGTGAGGCGATACGGCAACCTGTTTGACGCAGTAGTTAGCTTCGAAAACCTTCATCTTGCCGCCTGTAAGGCACGCAAGGGTAAGCGCTATAAGGTCGATGTTGCCCACTATTTCGCCAATCTCGAAAATAACCTGATCCGCCTACAGGGTTCGCTGAAGGCGATGGAGTGGCAACCCGGCCCCTACCGCACCTTTGAGATACGCGAGCCCAAGCGCCGTCTGATCAGTGCGGCATCCTTTTCCGACCGGGTCGTCCATCACGCCATCTGTAATCGGGTGGAGCCACTGATTGATCGCTCCTTTATCCACGACAGTTACGCCAACCGGAAGGGGAAGGGAACCCATCGCGCCATCCTGCGCTGTGGTGAGTTTATGCAGCGCTACCCCTATGTATTGCAGTGTGATATCCGCAAATACTTCCCCTCTATCGATCATCAGGTCATGAAGGTTGAACTGCAACGTCGTTTGAAAGATCGGCGTGTGCTTACCCTGCTTGAGCGGATTATCGATGGCAGTAATCCACAGGAACCGGTCTATGCCACCTTTGCTGGTGATGATCTTTTCACCCCCTTGGAACGGCGACATGGAATTCCCATCGGTAACCTCACCTCGCAGTTTCTGGCCAACCTCTATCTCGATCCCCTCGATCAGTTCATCAAGCGTGTGCTGAAGTGCCGTGCCTACCTGCGCTACAGCGACGATTTCCTGCTGTTTGCCCCGGACAAGGTAACGCTAAACAGTTGGCGTGGGGAGCTGGTGTCCCGGCTTGAAGGATTGCGATTGAAGTTGCATTCGGGAAAGAGCCGGGTCTACCCGACGCGGGATGGCATTACCTTTCTTGGCTTTCGCCACTTTCCTGGCTACCGCCGTATTGTGAGCACCACGGTTACCCGACACTGGCGGCGATTAAAAGCGTTGCAAGGGGCTTACAGTACGGGGGATATTGCTTTGGCGGATGTCTCTGCCGCCATGGCCGCTTGGAATGGGCACGCCGGTTACGCCAATAGCTGGTCCCTCAGGGAGCAGATGATGGAGCGTATTATTTTCAGTCGCGTTTCTGAATGAAGACACTCCTTAGGTGTATCTGATGACTAGGCCATGGCGGCATAAGAATCTGAAAAATGTCGCTAATATGCCATTAGCAATGCTGACACATATATTTACCATTCCCACACAAAGTGGTAGCTATAGATTTCAATAGTATTCGTAACTATTCAGTGGCACCTGTTTATGGGTTACTTTCGCCAGGGGTCGGAGTCGATTGCGCCAAGATTGGTGGTAATTACCACCTATTTCCGATGCAATCGACTCCGACCCCGTACCCAACTGAATAGTTACTAGTATTCTTTATCTGTGGCGGTGGGGTTACCCTTGGTATTTACCGGTACCGCACTCAATGCCATTAACTTAGGTGAAAAATTTCCCGTAAACATCAGACACGTCATTCCCGCGTAGGCGGGAGTAGTGGTGCAGGGATGCACCGTTTACGGACCTAAGGATGGAATCCAGGGGGACAGCGCTCCGTAGCACTGGATACCCGCCTGCGCGGGTATGACGGGAAAGAGGGGAGCTCGACCTCTGGATTCCGGTCTATGCCGGGGTGACCGTGGTATTAAGCTTAAGTTAATGGCATTGGTACCGCACTGGCTGGCCTGGGGTGTTCGCCATTTATGCGAGGTTTTCGACCACCATCTACACTAACACCAAAGCAGATCTGGCTGAGCTGTGGCGTCGAATTATTTTTAATATCGCGGTCTCAAACACCGATGATCACCTGTGAAACCACGGTTTTATCTACCACAACGGCGGTTGGTTGCTTTCACCGGCTTTCGACATTAACCCGGTAACGCCTGCCAATGGGTTGCACCTGAACATTAGTGACAATGACAACAGCTTGAGTTATGAGCTGGCAATGGAGGTGATTGACTTTTTTTCGGCTCAGTGAAGAGGGTGCTGTGCAAATCAAAAATAAGGTCCTGGCCAGTGTCGGTAATTGGGAAGCGGTTGCGATAAAAGCAGGATTAGGCAGGGCTGAGCGCCAGGTTATGGCATCTGCTTTTAATGTGTAGTGGAATACTTGTTGTTAAGCGTGGAGTTGGTTCGATGGCTATGCCAGTCGGAAAGCTCAACTTTACTCATGCTGTCTAATGAGCGCAAATAAACAAACGCGAATATGGCTCTCCACTGGTATATTGCTTGGGCATTGATCCCCAATAACCACGAACATGTTCCGACGCTTTGCATTTGTAGGAGCGAACTTGTTCGCGATGGACCCCAAAACGCGCTCTTCGCGAACAAGTTCGCTCCTACACCCGACTTCAGGACTGTTTTATAGCGCCAGCTTCAAATATTTGCGCTCATACGCGTTCATTTCCGACCAATATTGACGCATTTCATTCTATCAGTGGCTGAATTTCAGAGGTAATCAGGTAGTCATTAAAATAATAGACGAAGCGACTCTGATTGAAATGAGGTGGGTCTCTTTATACGCCCTTATCGGGCGCAATCAAAACCATGCTCTTAGAGCATGGTTTTTTATTTTGGAGTTATTTATCGATCATTTATGCCGAACGGGGGTAATTGGCATCAGCCAACACCTGACTGAATAATTTGCAGGTGGCCACCTTCCGGCAAACCCGCAGCGTTCTATGGTCAACGGGTGACTGTTTCAGCTATATTGTGCGCATGATGAGTAAGTCCGAAAAACACAAATGGGTTTTTTCCACTCGATTCCGAACCGGCGCCTACAGCTGGAAAGCATCCAGGCTGGCCTGTCAGCGCCTTCGTGAAGCCGTCTCCGAGATAAAAAAGGTTGCGAAGAGTGATCCTGTCTTCGCGGCAGAGGGGGCAGTTCGACTGATGGAGAAGCTTTGGCCGGCGCTGGAGCACATAGACACTTCCAGTGGTGCCCTGGGATCGGCCGTCTACAAGGCGCTGGATGCGTTGATACCGATCATCGTCAAAGCACCTGCTGACGAGAATACGCGTAATAAATGGCTCGACCGGCTCTGGCAGGCTATGGAGGATGATGGCGTTGACTACCTCAGTCCGGTCGGTGACCGGTGGGGCGAGATCTGTGGTTCGGCGGAAGTTGCCGGGCGATGGGCCGATGATCTGGTTTCCACGTTGCGGTCCTCTTGGACAGATCCGAATCCTGGCAACTATTTCTACGGCACAACGGCGTGTTTGTCCTGTCTGTTGGTGGCGGGACGGCACCAGGAGTTGCTCGATTTACTGGAATTGAACCGCTACCCCATGTGGCATTATCGGCGCTATGGTGTCGAGGCACTCCTGGCCCTGGGTAAGAAGGCGGACGCTATCCAGTATGCCGAGGCTTCGCGGGGCTTGAATCAGCCAAATTCCGTAATCGACCAAGCTTGTGAGGAGATCCTGATCTCCTCCGGTCTGCATGAGGAGGCCTACCAACGCTATGGATTGAGCGCCGCCGTGGGCAACTCCTATATCGCCCGTTTTCGCACGGTCGCAAAACGCTATCCTATGAAAGACAAGTTACAGATTCTGTCTGATCTCATTGCCACGACACCGGGAGAAGAGGGCAAGTGGTTCGCCACGGCCAAGGATCTCAAGCTTTATGATCTGGCGCTGGAGCTTGCGAACCGGACCCCCTGTGATCCGAAAACGCTGACAAGAGCGGCGAGGGACTACCTCGATGCGGAACCCGGATTTGCTCTTGGTTCCGCCATGGCTGCGCTTCACTGGTTAAGTGAGGGCTGGGGCTACGAGGTGACCAGCACCGACGTGGTGGAGGCCTATGATCGGGCGATGGATGCTGCAGCCAGGTTGAATAAAATTGATGAGGTAACAGCGCAGATTCGGCAACTCGTCGAGTCGAATGAAGGTGCTTCAGTGGTGTTCGTTCGACACTCTTTACACGGATATATGCGAAAGTGATAACTATAGATATTCAATAATATTCGGTAACTATTCAGCACGGTAATCTGGAACTCAGGTGTAGGAGCGAACTTGTTCGCGAAGAGCACATTTCGTAGTCCATCGCGAACAAGTTCGCTCCTACAACACCTCTATTCCAC
>JBEVXT010000721.1:0-7658 GCA_040505955.1 Sedimenticola sp.
GAGCGGCAGGCAAACCCCATATTATTCGCCCTGTTTCGGATTAAAGTGAGGTCTGTTGGGTAACTCTTTGATTTATTGGTTTTATGGTCAGAGCATCAGAGAAAATCAATTTTGAAGCCGGTGTTCTCTTTTCCCGGATCTTCGAGTTCAAGTTGAATCTGGACGGCGGTTCCCGGTGGAAAGGCACCCTTTCGGTCTGCCGGGCGCTGCAGATACTCCCCAGGCAGAAATACCCGCTGTGCCGCAAGCTGCTCATCACCACCGTAAAATGAGAGTTGCAGGGCGGGGTAGGGTTGGGGGTGGCTTGCTCTATTGCTAAAGCTGACCTGCACCAGCAGGGCATTATCGATATCTGGATGGATGCTGATGGAGCGGTCGGCGATAGCGATCTCGTCAATCGCCTTCTGTGTCGGTAATGGGCAGCCGAGATGCTGGCAGGCGGTTTCGAGCAGTTGCCGACCCTCCGGGTAGCGCATCAGGTGTTCCCGGCCAAACCAGCCAAGCTGTCCCAGAGCAAGCAGCAATAAAAGGGAGATCGACAGCGACCACCCGAGGGTATTGCGGTGTGATGTCTGTTGCTCGGCATAGGCCGACTCTACAGAGACCGCCTCTTCGCTAACGGGGTCGATCTCGGGCAGATCATCGGGTATCTCGAACGGCAGTCGGTGATCCTCCTTCAGCGCCGATTCACTCGGCTCTATCTCTCCCACTACGCCCCTGCCGTTATTGAGAAGCTGCCCCAGGTCGATGGTTTTTGATGAGCGTTCAGTGACAGACTCTTCAACTTCGTGGTCGGTGGGATCACTCATCTCCAGGGGGAGATCAGTGTATGGTTCAGCTGCGGGCGATTGGTCATCCGTCACTTCATCCGATAACGATAATGACTCAGACGTTGGCTCAGACAGTGGCTCGGACAGTGATTCTGCGACTGGCTCAGGAGGTGTTATGACCGTCTCAGGCTGATCTCCATCCATATGGAGGCTGTTGCGGGCGTTAAATATCTGATGACAGCGGCTGCAGTGAACCTTGCCGTCGGCGGCCTCCAGCTGCTCATCGCTGATAACGAACAGTGTAAGGCAGTGGGGGCAGCGGGTATGCATGGCTAGATTTCTGCGGGTGATTTACGTCGGCCTTCGAGGAGAACCCACTCTTCCAGCTGTTTTGGGGGTTCCATAGCAAAGGCTGAGGCAAAGGCGTCGCTCACCTCCTGTGCCTGCTCCAGCAGTATGCCGGAGAGTACAATCCTGCCGCCGGGCAGAGTGAGGTCAGTAAGTTGCGGTTGCAGTGCGATCAGTGTGCCGGCCAGAATATTGGCGAGGATGATATCAGCAGGCTCTGCCGGCTGATCTTTTTCGCCGTAGAGAGTCAGCCGATCGGTAACCTGGTTTTTTTCAGCGTTGGCGGTGGTCGCCTCCAGGGCCTGGGGGTCGTGGTCAATGGCGGTGACGGCAGTGGCGCCCAGTCGCAGGGCGGCAATGGAGAGTATGCCGGAACCGCAGCCGAAATCGATGATGCGTTTCCCCTCCAACGCTTCACCATCGAGCCACTGCAGGCAGAGGGCGGTGGTGGGGTGGGTGCCGGTACCGAAGGCGAGGCCCGGATCCAGCTCAACCACAGTGGCGGCGGAATCGGGAGGCGTCTGTCCCGTCGGGCAGACCCAGAGGCGTCGGCCAAAAGACATCGGGTGGAAGTTCTCCATCCAGACGCGCTCCCACTCCCGGTCTTCCAGCATTTCAAGCTGCAGCCTGTGGCTCACATCCTGGTTGAGGATGCGGTTGATAGTGCTGCGCAGCTGATCCAGATTGGTATCGCCGCTGAACAGACCGGTGACCCGGGTGCGCTTCCACAGAGGGGATTCGCCGGGTTTTGGTTCCAACAGCGGCTCGTCTTCGGCATCACCCAGGGTGGTAGAGAGCGCTCCCAGGTTTTCGAACAGCAGTTCCACCAGAGGGGCCTGCTCTTTGCCGGTGGTGAGGTGTGCTTGAATCCAGGGCATGGCGGGCCTGTTTAGTTATAGCTCCAGCATCTTCTCAAGGTAGTGAATATTGGCACCGCCTTCAGCGAACGCACAATCCCTCATGATCCTCTCCTGCAGTGGAATGTTGCATCTGATCCCTTCGATAACCATCTCATTGAGCGCCGTACGCATCCGCGCTATGGCCGATTTCCGTGTTTCGCCATGGGCGATCAGCTTGCCGATCATTGAATCGTAGTAGGGCGGCACCCGGTAGCCGTCGTAGATATGGGTATCGACACGAATGCCCGGGCCGCCGGGGATGTGCAGGTGGGTGATGGTGCCGGGGCTCGGCATGAAGGTGTCGGGATCCTCGGCGTTGATCCGGCATTCGATGGCGTGGCCGTTGATGTGGATATCTTCCTGCTGATAGGAGAGCGCCTCACCGGCGGCGATGCGCAGTTGCTCCTTGACGATATCCACTCCGGTGATCATCTCGGTGACCGGGTGTTCCACCTGAACACGGGTATTCATCTCGATGAAATAGAACTCACCATTCTCGTAGAGAAACTCAAAGGTGCCAGCGCTGCGATAGCCGATGCGGCGACAGGCTTCGGCGCAACGCTCGCCCAGGCGTTGGCGCATCTCTTCGGTGATGCCGGGAGCGGGGGCCTCCTCAACCACTTTCTGGTGGCGGCGCTGCATCGAGCAGTCACGTTCACACAGGTGGATGGCGTTGCCGTGGGTGTCAGCCAGCACCTGAAACTCGACGTGGCGTGGATTTTCCAGGAACTTCTCCATGTAGACCACGTCATTGCCGAAAGCGGCTCCCGCCTCGGATTTGGTCAGGGAGATGGCGTTGAGCAGGTGCGCTTCGGAGTGCACTACCCGCATGCCGCGCCCGCCGCCGCCGCCTGAGGCCTTGATGATGACCGGGTAGCCGATCTTCCGGGCCATCGCCAGAGTGTGTTTGTTGTTGCTGGTGAGGGGCCCGTCAGAGCCGGGAACGCAGGGAACACCCGCCGTCTTCATCGCCTCAATAGCGGTGATCTTGTCGCCCATCAGGCGGATGGTCTCCGATTTTGGGCCGATGAATATGAAGCCGCTCTCCTCCACGCGCTCGGCAAAGTCGGCATTCTCCGAGAGGAAGCCGTAGCCGGGGTGAATGGCGTTGGCATCGGTCACCTCGGCGGCGCTGATCAGGCTGGGAATCTGCAGATAGCTGTCGGCGGAGGGGGGGGGGCCGATACAGACGGTTTCATCCGCCAGACGGACATGTTTCAGGTCACGGTCGGCCTCGGAGTGAACCGCAACACTTTTGATGCCCAGCTCTTTGCAGGCGCGCAGAATTCGCAGTGCGATCTCGCCACGGTTGGCGATAACGATTTTTTCGATCATCCTAGAATCCGTAGTTGGACAGCGTGAAGTGTGCGTTTGCGGTGGTGCAGGGCAAGGCACAATGACGAGGAATAGTTGTTCTATTCCAAGGAGTTGTAACGCCGCCATGCGCCGCCGCAAGCGTGCAATTCACGCTGTAGCGTGGCTCACCCAGCAGGTGAAAGGGAAGGTTGAAGTCAATAGTATTCATATCAGCCACTTAGCCTCAGAATGGAGCGGTCAACTGCGGAATCTAGGATCATATGCTGTCGCCCTATTCGATGATGAACATCGGTTCGTTATACTCAACCGGCTGGCCGTTCTCCACCAATACTTTTCTCACCACACCGCTCTTGTCGCTTTCGATCTGGTTGAGGATCTTCATCGCCTCAATGATGCAGAGGGTGTCGCCGACACTGACGCTCTGGCCCTCAACGGCAAACGCTTTGGTGCCGGGGGTAGCTGAGGCGTAGAAGGTGCCAACCATGGGGGATTTGACCTGATGGCCGCTGATCACCTCTTCCGCAGGGGCGGCGGGTGCCGGTGCCGCAACGGGGGCGGCTGCTGCAGGGGGTGCCGCGTAAACGACGGGTGCGGCGGCACTGTTGCGACTGATACGCACGGACTCCTCGCCTTCATGAATCTCGATCTCGGCAATGTCGGAATCTTCGACAAGCTCGATCAGTTTTTTTACTTTTCTGATGTCCATGGTGTCTCTTCTCTGGAAAATTGGTGTGGTTGTAGAATCGCTGAACTCAGGGATTCACTGCTTGCCAAGACGTGGCAGGACGGCTTCCAGGGCCAGCAGATAGCTGTCAACCCCCAGGCCGCTGATGACGCCTTCGGCTATATCTGAAAAATAGGAGTGCTTTCTAAACTCTTCCCGGGCGTGAACATTTGACAGGTGAACCTCGATAAATGGGATGCCGACCCCAAGCAGTGCATCGCGCAGGGCGACGCTGGTGTGGGTGAAGGCGGCGGGATTGAAGATGATAAAGGCCACCTCCCGTTGACGCGCCTGGTGGATCTCGTCGATCAGCTCGTGTTCGACATTACTCTGGGTAAACAGAAGCTTGTGGCCTGTGGCGGTACACCGTACTTCCAATCGGCGGCGTATATCATCGAGGGTATCACGGCCGTAGACCTCGGGCTCACGGCTGCCCAGCAAGTTCAGATTGGGGCCGTTCATGACCAGGAGTGTCGCCATCTGTTTATTGTTCCGGTGGGCGTTGTGCCAAGTGGCGTTTGCGCCATGGTTTGAATCACGGGATTTTCGCTGAATAGGGCGAGCTTGTCCAGATTTTAGCTCATTTACCTTCAAGATCGCGACAGTTTATATAGAATGCCCAGTCGCCGGAGGGCGTGAACGCTCCTTGTAGAAAAATGGAATCTGATTATCCTCATTTATGGCGGAACAAGTTCGCTCCTACGCCTGAGTTCCAGATTATTGTGCATAACCATTTCAGGAAAAGGAACCAAAGAGCGTATTGTGTGCTACAGCAGGGGCATCAGCTCCCTATCGAGTATCTCTTCAGAGATCATTCCCGCCTGTGTATAGCGGGTGGTGCCTTCACGGTCATAAATGGCGGTAAACGGCAGGGAGCTGAAGCTGTTACCCATCCGGTCGGCCAGCTCCATCGCTTTGATATCGCCCAGTAGTACCGGGAAGTTGATACCGTAGTCTTCGGCGAACTCCCCCACCAGCTGTGGGTTGTCAATAGCGATGGCGACAAACTGCACGCCCTGGGCGGCGTACTTCTCCTGGGTTTCAATAAACAGAGGCATCTCTTCGCGACAGGGGGGGCACCAAGTGGCCCAGAAGTTGACCACCAACAGCTTGCCACGCCATTCGCTGCTATTGCGATCGATGCCTTTAAGGTCGGAAAAGCTGAACTCGGGCAGCTGTTTGGCGCCACCACCGCTATAGCTGCCTGCGACAGCGCTTGTATCACTGCAGGCAGTGAGCAGAACAACCAGCAGCAGAGCGGTAATACGGAGCAATGTCTTCATTTCATGGCGCTCCTGATATGGTCGGCAAAGGCGTCTGCGGCCATGAAGCCCACCACCCGGCGGTTTTTCCGCTCCTTACCGTCACGGCCATAAAACATGATGCTCGGTGGGCCGGGCAGGCCAAAATGACCATGGATCAGTGCCTGATCGATATCATCATTGGCGGTGACATCGGCCTGTAGCAACACGAAGTCGCCGAGTGCCGTGATCACCTCCGGGTCGGAGAAAGTGTAGCGCTCCATCTCCTTGCATGAGACGCACCAGTCGGCGTAGAAATCAAGCATTACCGGCTTGCCTGCGGCACTCGCGGTGGTTACCTCGCGTTGCAGGTCGGCAACGCTCTTGATTCGTTTGAACTGGAGGTGAGGGGCCTCAGCGCCGCCACCTACGGCAAAGCCACTGATTCCGCGCAGAGGTTGGACGGTATCCCTGCCGCCGGCGGCTGCACCGATCAGCATCAGGCTGCCGTAGACCAGCATCACCATGCCAAGTCCCTTCCACAGACGATCCCAGCCGCTGGCTTCGGCGGGCAGATGTTTCATCGCACCCATGTAGATGGCGCTGACAATCAGCAGTACGCCCCACAGGATCATGGCGATGGCGGCGGGGAGAATGCGCTCCAGCATGATGATGGCAACCGCAAGCATACCGACGCCGAATACCGCCTTCACCCGATCCATCCAGGCACCCGCCCGGGGCAGCAGCTTACCGGCAGAGGTGCCGATGATCAGCAGTGGCGCGCCCATACCCATGGAGAGGGCGAAGAGGGTGATGCCGCCGAGCACCGAGTCACCGGTTTTGCCAATGTAGATCAGGGCGGCGGCGAGGGCCGGGGCGGCACAGGGGCCGACGATAAGGGCCGAGAGCATGCCCATCACCGCCACACCGGCCAGACTGCCGCCCTTCTGGCGGTTGCTGGCCTCGCTCAGTCTGCTCTGCCAGCGGCTTGGTAGTTGCAGCTCATAGAAACCAAACATGGAGAGCGCCAACAGCACAAAGACCACGGAAAAGGTGCCGAGAATCCATTGGTTCTGGAACGCCGCCTGGAGGTTCTGTCCGAACATTCCCGCCAATACTCCGGCTGCGGTGTAGACGAACGCCATGGCGAGAACATAAACCAACGACAGGGTAAACGCCTTGCGGGTGGTGATGCTGGTACCGTGACCGGCAATGATCCCGGAGAGAATCGGGATCATCGGGAAGAGGCAGGGGGTAAAGGCGAGCCCCAATCCAACAATGAAATAGAGGGAGACAATTAACCAGACGTTTCCTCCGGCGAGGATCCTGGCCATCTCATCCAGCTCGGACAGCGCTTCTCCTTCAACTGCGGGGGTATTAACAACCGCCGTTGTTGCCGGAGGGGCTGCGGAGGTGGCTGCCATTGCAGTCATTGCCGGCAGCATTAGTTTCACTTCCGGTTTCTGCGGAGGATAACAGACGCCCGCCTCGGCGCAGCCCTGATAGACCGCTCTCAGGGTGATCTCCATGGCGTCACCGGGGCTACGTTTGAGCGGCAGCAGCAGGTCAATCTGGTGGTGATAGACCGCCAGATCACCGGTGGTTCCATCCGGGCGCAGCGCATCCTTTTTGATCTCTGCCTGGGGTAGTTGGTAATCGCCGAGGGTGACGCCGCCACCCCTGACGGCGAGCTTGATATTATCTTGGTAGAGGTAGGTGCCATCGGCAATTTGCCACAGTAGTCGCAGCTGGTCGGGTCCGGCTACTTCCGCAGTGAAGCGAAACGCCTCGGCAACCGGCAGAATCTCCACCTCCTGCTCATCGTCGAGGCTCTCACCAAAGTTGCTCAGGATAGAGACAGCGCTTTCAACGGGCTGCTGTAACGGGGGGGGCGGCAGGGAGATGTTTTCCGTCTTGCGCTGGGGCGGGTAGCAGAGACCGGCATCGGCGCAGCCCTGGAACTTGGCAGTCAGGTCGAGTGTGTCAGCCGCTCCCGGTTGGCGAGTGATCGGAATGCGGATCGTAACATTGCCACGGAGAATCTCAACATCGCCAAAATTTTCGTCACGCTTTATCTTGCCCGGAGGGATCTCAGCCTCACCGAGAGTGATTCCATCACTCTCCGAAGTGAACTTGAACTTGCTGCTGTAGAGGTAGTAATCGTCGCTGATAGCCCATTCGGCAACAACCGCATCGGCCCCGTCCGCTTTAGCGGAGAACTTGAAGGCGACCTCCGGACGAAGGAACTCCTCATCCGACTGTGCCGCTGTAATGCCGGAGCCCAGTAGCAGAAAAAAGGTGAGCAAGAGTAGGGTGAAACCAGCGGTTTTTATTCTTCTGTGCATTGATGAATCCAGTT
>JBEVXT010000722.1:0-5652 GCA_040505955.1 Sedimenticola sp.
CAACTATACAGGGTGGGCTCTGAAATACCGGCATCACGACTCACTTGAGCTACTGACATGGAGTTGGGTGGCATCATTTTCTGTACAATTTTCTCTTTGAATTCTTCGCTATATCTGGGCATCTCTTCATCACTTACCGCCCCCCTATGGGGTTAAATTTACTGATTCAAAACAGCGGACATGTATGCTGACACAGGGGGAGAGCTTCGATCTTCTCAATGGGTCCCCCTCCTAGAATTTCCAAGTTGTTTGAGGGGGTTTTTCTTGGCCGTCAGGTAATTTAGACAGAATGAGGGGGGTAAACCATCGATTATCTTGGTCACTCTCACACAGAGTCCGAGAATTTCATATTACTACTTGTCAATCGAAATTGGAATATTTGAGTAAGATTTATCTATAACACCTACCTTAATGAGTGCGGCCTTAATAAATGACTTTATAAGATAAATCCCTTTAACATAAGCATGCCTAATCCTATCTATTATTTTTGCGTCATTATTCCTCATAATTGCATCAATCTCTCGGATCTGAGTTATTGTATTTTTAGCTGAGGATTTCTGCTCCGCATGCCAAAGAAAGTAGGCATAATTTTTATCAACCATTTTCGGTGTATACTGTTTAGCTAATTTAATCCACAGATCATAATCCATAACCATATGCATATCCTTATTCCAGGCACCTATGGTCTGCAATGTACTCTTTTTAAAAAACACTCCTTGTTGCCTTACTATATCAGGATCATTAAGGAGTCTGGGAAAGGTTATCTTGGGGCTTTTTTTAGCTATTTCGACACCCTGCTCTGGATAGCAAAATGTGACATTACCTAAAATCCAGTGCGTCTCTGCATTTTCGAAATGTGATACCACATCAGAAAATATATTATTTTCATAATAATCATCAGAATTAATCCATCCGATAATATCTCCTGAGGCCATTTTCAGTCCCTTGTTGAGTGCATCTGCTTGACCATCATCCCTCTCAGAGACCCATATCAGATGCTTATATTTTTTTAATACATCTACTGTATTATCGGTAGAGCCACCATCAATTACTATATGCTCAACATCTTGGTGATCCTGATTTAGTATAGACTGAATACAGCGGTCTATAAACTGCCCCTGATTATACGAAGGTGTCAATATGGAGATTTTCATATATTTTCACCACTGGAATCTATTGTAGACAGAGCTTTGCCATCAAATACGGCTTCATATTGTTTAACAACCCTGCTTATATCAAACTGCTTACTTCTCTCCCGTCCCTTTTCTGATAGTCGTTGGCGCAACCCCTCATCACATAAAAGAGTCTGGATGGCGCTGGTACAGGCGTCTACATCACCCACAGGGAATAAGATACCATTCTCCATATGACTTATAATCTCTTCCGGCCCGGAGGGACAGCGTGTAGAAATAACAGGTAGTCCACACGCCATGGCCTCTATGATGACGTTCCCAAAGCCTTCCCAATCAGATGATAGTACAAAAATAGTCGATTTTGCCAAATAGCTGAATGGATTGCTTACAAAGCCAAGAAGTTTTACACTATTACTTAGTCCATGCTCATCAACAAGGGCTTTTATCTCTAGCCGCCCCTCCCCTTCGCCTAAAATTACCAATCGCACATCCACACTATCTATTAATTGTGAAAATGCACTCAGCAATAGGGGGTAATTCTTTTCCGTACTCAGCCTTCCACAGGCAATAATCACGGGAATATCATCATTTAACCAAGGCTCTGTTACCGCTTCAAGTGCGCTTCGCTGAATGCTCAGATAATCCACAGGGTTGTGTATCGTGAGACATTTGTCGGTTTTTCCTCCCCAATTTTCACATATATCTCTCTCCACCCCTAGCGATACACAGATGCGCTTATCCGCCACCTTGTAGAAGCACCGCGTTACCAACCTGCGAACAACCCCATATCTACCAGTATTCATGAGTGCAGTCAGATCACTATGATCTGAATGCACCAAGTAGGTATCTGTAAAGGATATTTTTTTTGCAGCCGAGGCGACTATATTTGCGAAATTCATAAAACTCACAGTCACAGCTGGTTTCTCTTTACGCAACACACCGGCAAGTGCCACAGCCAACATTGAGTTGCCGACTATTGAGTACTTGTTCAGCCCTATTACCTTTAAATTCTCACACCCCTTTATTGTATATCTCGTGACAGTCTCAAACGTAACCAGTATGGGTTCATATTTTCCCTTATCCAAATATTCCAAAAGCAAAACGACTATACGTTCAGCTCCACCACCCGCCAGCGAAGGAACTACAAAGAGGATTTTATGCTTACTCATATGAACACCATATCGATAGCCATCATGATCGAGAAGAAAGCTGTCTGACTCGCACTATCATCGCTAACGCAATACAAATCAATAGTATTTTATCTGGCCAAACAAAATGTGGTTCTGTTACAAATGAAAGCATTACAAAAAAAGAATACCCTGCTGCCATTAATGCAACGGGTTTCATTTGTTTCGCTATACTACTCATTACATACTTTACGTGCTTGCCAATAAGCACATACAGACAGATAAGCCATATACCGCCAACAAGCCCATAAGATTTAATCCAATGTGTATATCCAAGATCGGCATTTTGATGGAGCTCTGTTAACTGACGAAGTTCCATTAAACTTTTTCCATCAGTATTTAATCTTATCGCATACGTCCCCCCCCCAAATACTGGATGCTCCATAAATACAGAAACATCAGTTTCCAACTGCTTTAGCCGTGGTTCCCAAGTGCCCCCCCCCTCAGAAATATCTTCGTATGCTGAAGTAAAGGGCTCAATCAATATATTTGTACCTTCATATATACTGATGACACTTGATATTGCAACAATAAAAATGCCTAAGCCTATTAGTATTTTAACTTTTCCTTCATGGACAAGCATAACAACTACCGTAATAAAAACAGTGAGTATTGTACCTCTTGTCTGCCTCATAATATGAGCGAGAATCAACAAGATACCTGAGACTTTATGAGAGAAACCAAGTTTTCTTGCAACCAGCCACTGTGATATTACCCAAAAAAGTGAAAACGTAATCACGCCCATCCCCGAAAAAAAAGCTCTAATAACACCTGCCCTCACACCGTGTCCTTCAGCCCATTTATGGTAAAATATTTTCACGCCAAAATAGTTAACCAGCCCAGCTAAACACAGAGCAACTCCGATCAGCATCACAAAATTAAGAAACTGTTTTATACTTTTTTCACTATCAAATATCATCAAAAAAACGAAAAAAGACAGGTAATACAACTGATGTCTGGATGCAATTAGTCCATCAGTAATAGACTGGCCATAATTAAAGCTAACATTTGCCACTTGTGCCGTAACCATAAAAAGGTAGGCCAGTACCATGTATGAAATACCATTTTTAAGGCATGCTTTATTTTTATTCGATCCGAGCAAAAAAATCAGAAGTATAACCAGTATCAACAAGCCGATGTCGCTAGAATTGAACGAGCCGTGAACCCGAGCCCAAGGAACAAGATTAAAAAAATGATTCACACATAAAATAATTACGAACAAAGAAACCAAAATAGGCTTGGATATTTTCCCGTTTATTTCATTTGAATCGATTGTTTCATTTTCAATACTCGTCGATGGCATATCGCGTTTTAACCTGTCGTAGCTATCAGTCTGAATTTGAATTATTATCATACATAATAATGTATGCCTTTCTCTGGTGAGTATTTATGACCTCATTCTAATTTTTCTCGAATTATTGCTTACTGCCATGCATCAAGATTAATCTCAAACTCCTTCCCTAATTCCATATTTGATTCAATCTGGTAGGAGGTAGCCCGTAGACTACCCCCTCCCTACAGAACGGTACGTACCGGCCAGGTATACCGCTCCTCGATCAGTGACCTAGCCCATCATCAGGCTCGGGAGAAAGCTATTGTAAAATCATGCGGGAACACTAGTCCACGCTCCCTGAATCAATCCAGGTTCACCACAAACCGCACCGAGCGTCTCATCACCGGTTGCCATCGGTTCATCTTAATCCACACTCGGTGCGCATCATGTGGATCAAAACCTGCCTTGATCATGATCCTTTGGAATTTCACAGGTTTCTTCCATTTCTTTAACTGCGTCGATCTCAGCCTACTTCGAATCCAGGAACCAAGGTCACGAAACAGGTACTTTAACTCCTGAATCCAAAAATATCCAACCCAGCCTCGCAGATAGAGACACAGCTCGTAGATCACTTGGTACATCGATAGCGGATTGTTCCTGCGAGTCAGTTCCCGGACTCTATCTTTGAACCGGATACGCGCCTTGTTGCTGTCCCGAATCTTACCTATGAGAATCTGAAATCCAAGAAAGGTAATATCCTTGACCGGTGCAACACAGCTCTTTTCCCGGTTCACGATCAGTCCCAGCTCTTCCACCAGGTAGGCTATCGTTCCTTTCATTACCCGTTGAGCGGCTCTCTCTGATCTCACTACGATCACGAAGTCATCCGCCACTTTATGGCGGATCAGTTGCAGAATGAGTCCATGGGGGATTTCATCAAAGAACGACTTCAGGTCTACTGCTACCGCCCATTCCCTCCCTTCTTTCACCAACCTCTGTAGATGCCGTGTGGTCTGATTCTGACTCCTGCCCCAACGGAAGCCAAAGTTAGATCCGATCCATGACCACCGGAATTCCCAGCTTCCTCTTCTTGGATGTCCCTTCTTTCCCATTGCAATCAAAAACCGTGACATCACCGTGGCGTATCTCTGCAATGCCGCCCTCCTCCAGAAACATGAAGTTTCTGGTAACAGGAAGCAGCGCAAACACATCTGAGGCAACAAAGTTGCCCTCATCGCTAATCCCAACCACTAAGGGGCTACCTGCGCGAGCAATCACCAGCCTGTCCGGATCATCGGGACTCAAAACGGCTAATGCATAGGCGCCTACAAGCTGGTGTAAGGTGTTGCGGACGGCGATAAGCAGATCATCCCCATCATCCAACATGCTGACCAGCAGATGGACAATGACTTCAGTATCGGTATCGGAGGTAAAACAAAATCCTTTGGATTCAAGTTGGTTTCGCAACTCTGCGTGATTCTCAATAATACCGTTATGTACCACGGCTACTCTTTCACCACTCATATGAGGGTGGGCATTGCGTTCCGCCAGCATACCATGAGTAGCCCAACGGGTATGGGCGATACCGATACTGCCCTGTAGGGGTGAGCGGTCCAGCAGATTCTGAAGTTGAGAGACCTTACCTACTGATCGAATACGCTGCAGACTCCCTGAACTGTCGAGTATAGCAATACCGGAAGAGTCATAGCCTCGATACTCCAGGCGACTCAATCCTTCAAGCAATACCGAAGTTACTGCACTGTTGGCAACAGCTCCAACAATACCACACATAATCCCACTCCTTTAGCTGCTTACAAACAGCTCATACCCTTGTTATTTTCCTGCGTATTAAATCATACATTCTATTCTCAGCGTTATACTAATAACTCAAGTTTCGGAGTTCATTAGCCCCCCTCACCCTCAGGAGGGTGTCGTAAAAGCTCCAATCCCTTCTCCCTACGAGGGAGAAGGTTAGGATGAGGGTGTATTAAATCAATAAGTTACCTATTGATCCCGTGTAAATATTCGACCAACCCACCTATCCAGTCGGCATAAACTG
>JBEVXT010000723.1:0-20443 GCA_040505955.1 Sedimenticola sp.
ACAGCAGATTCGCGGCAGACGACACTTCGAGACCGAAGCGGCAGCGGGCAATATGAGCCTCGACCTGGTCAAGCATAGCCTCTACACCTATTAGCAGGAGGGGATGTTGCATCTGGCATTCACCGGGCGTGCGCTGCTGGCGGATGAGATGGGACTGGGCAAAACCGTGCAAGCAATCGCCGCTTGTGAGCTATTGCGCCGCACCCAGAATATCCGGCGGGTACTGGTGGTCTCTCCCGCATCACTCAAGGGGGAGCGGGAAGAGCAGATCACCAAGTTCACCGACCTCTCCAGCCAGATCATTCAGGGCTCCCGTGCAGCCCGTCTGCGCCAATACAACCACCCCGTTCTCTTCCACCTTGCCAGTTACGAGCAGATTCGCTCGGATACCCAGGAGATCAACAACACCCTTGCCCCGGACGTCATCATTCTCGACGAGGCCCAGCGCATCAAGAACTGGCAGACCAAGACCGCCGCCTCAATCAAGCAGCTGAAGAGTCCCTACGCTTTTGTCCTGACCGGCACCCCGGTGGAGAACCGTATCGATGAGATCTACTCGATCGTTCAATTTCTCGACCCACAGATCTTCGGCCCGCTGTTCCGCTTCAACCGGGACTTCTACCGACTGGATGAGAAGGGGCGCGCCGAAGGCTACAAGAACCTTGACCTGCTGCACCAACGGCTAAAACCGATCATGCTGCGCCGACGCAAGGAGGCGGTGGAGGGGGAACTGCCTGGTCGAACGGTGAATACCTATTTGGTGCCCAGGAAACACCAGGACACCCATCATCTTTTATGAGCTAACTGTTGGATATCCTGATCATTTTAGAAATGTCAGTATTATATTGGTTGTAGCCAATTGATGGGTGTCCTGATCTTTGGTGCTGCACCCGATTTAGTATTTTCAATCACCTGTAAATTGTACCAATCAGCCTCTATTCACTGGCGAAAAAGATACCAGATAAGGCGCGTGGATGTTGGTAAACTGACACTCATGAATTAAACAACCCACAAACCAGCAGCTGGTCATAATCATGCCAAAGAGAAAGCAGAGAAGAAAAAATAGCGAAACAGCCAAACGCTCTCCCGGCTGGATCACCACAGACGATGAAGAGATTCTACGGCGGCGGCAACACTGGAGTTGATCGACTCAACACTGGTACAGCCCGGACTGTTGCCGACTGAAACCCTACAACTGATTACTGACATCAGGCAAGAGCGCTCGACTCGGGATGAGTCCCAAACGAGCTGGTTATTCAGTCACTGTGATGAAGTCCTGCTTCAGGCAACTGAACATCTGGGTACCGACAAATAGGGGGAGGGTGCGAAAACTAACACGTTATGTATCGCCGGGCGTTATGTGGCGTTGAAGCCATAACTGTGAGTTTCAGGGTTTTGGTACAGAGCCGGTTTAAGCCTGTAGCCTGGGTTGAGCTTGCGAAACCCGGGAAATTTGTTGCACTTACCCCCCAGGGTTTCGCTCCACTCAACCCAGGCTACTGAAAGCTTCGATCAGTTTTTGCCGTAAAGGTAACAACAGGGGGTAAGTAGTTACTCCGAAACTGGAGTTCAGAAGTGATAGAGAGCGGTGATCCAAAATCGATTCAGGTCGTGAGATCCGTCGGCATCATTACCGGTAACTGAGTCGCGTGCCAGATTTTTCCCAGTACGTGTAGCCTGGGTTGAGCTTGCGAAACCCGGGAGATTTGTTGCACTTACCCCCCAGGGTTTCGCTCCACTCAACCCAGGCTACTGAAAGCTTCGATCAGTTTTTGCCGTAAAGGTAACAACAGGGGGTAAGTAGTTACTCCGAAACTGGAGTTCAGAAGTGATAGAGAGCGGTGATCCAAAATCGATTCAGGTCGTGAGATCCGTCGGCATCATTACCGGTAACTGAGTCGCGTGCCAGATTTTTCCCGGTACGTGTAGCCTGGGTTGAGCTTGCGAAACCCGGGAGATTTGTTGCACTTACCCCCCGGGTTTCGCTCCACTCAACCCAGGCTACTGAAAGCTTCGATCAGTTTTTGCAGTAAAGGTAACAACAGGGGTTAAGTAGTTACTCCGAAACTGGAGTTCAGAAGTGATAAGACAGGGGTCAAGTATCATATTGACGCCTAATCGCTTTCACTCTCCTAACCAACCCAGCATCATGCTCCATTTTAGCTTTGAGCTTTACAATAGTCGTGGGTATGCTCCCTGTCCGCTTTAGTTCCAAATAATCTGCAATTTCACGCAGCTTTAGTCCACCTGTTTCTTGAGACAAATACATGACAACCCAACGTGGGATATTTTCACAGCCCCGCTGAGTGGTCAGTATGGCATCCACGCTAACTTTGAAGGTGCTGGCAACTCTCTCTGCAATCTCCTCGATGCCTGGCCTGAAAAACCTTAAAGCCTCACGACTTACCTCCTCAGCTTCGGTTTGACGTTGCTGGTATACCCAATCCAGAAAGGCATCACTACCCAAATAAGGCATATGATTACCTTTGCTGTAGAACGCCGCTATCTCTTCATCGACACCCATCTCTACGAATGCCCGATATTTTTCTCGCTTGCGTGACTTTATCTCTAGCTGGTCGTATATTTCCTGGCGATATAGCCACCTTGGCGCGGGTACATTACTGACATAATTCGGATAGCTACTCCAGAGATAGTTCTCCAATGGATCGGAATACCCCGCCTCAACGGGGTTCCTGTGGATATACCGTGAAAGCTGGAGCTGATAGCTATTATCTTCGATAAGAATGGATTTATACCGTCCGCGAAAGAGGGGGCCATCGGTCTTTCTAAGCCGATTGTAGCGCTGTGTATACTGGCCGTTGATGTGGCGCATGGCACGCCCAAGATTGGCTTCAGGTGTTTTTACCAGAAGGTGGTAGTGGTTTCGCATCAGACAGTAGCACAATGTCTGAAGCCCAAACCGCTGATGCGCCTCCTCAAGGGTACCTAGGAAACTATTGAAATAGTCGGCACTATGGAAAATAGTTTGCCGCCCTCGACCACGGTTCATGACGTGGTAGTAGGCATTTTCATATTCTATTCTGAGAGGGCGAGGCATGAATTGGATTGTACTGGCCGTATATAATGGCGTCAATATGATACTTGACCCCTTTCTCTTTTCTCTCTCTTCCTCTTTCTCTTTCTTTCTTTGGGATGCCTAATTGGCATGTGCTCAACACTAAAATAGTTCGCAATCGCTCGCATTTTGTAAGTTTCTGTGCGGTAGGCGGCTGTGTGGAAAATCTCAATCGAAGTGGTCACAAATTAGTAAAATTGTGGCCCCTATCTTGTATATCAAGTTATGTCAGTCTGGTGCCTGCATTTAATCCTGGACGAGGCGAAAGCCGTATCTGAAGTAGCGATAGTCGGTAATGAACCAGTAGCGGTACGCCGAAGGCATATAGGCTGGACCGTTCCGCCAGGAGCCGCCACGCAATACGCGCTTTTTGCATGCGCCGATTAACCAAGCAGAGCCGTTTGCAGGGGCTCCGTTATAATTGTCATTCCAGCAATCCTGCACCCATTCCCATACATTGCCATGCATCTCATGCAGACCAAATTTGTTGGGTTGAAATGAGCCAACCGGCACTGTTTTTTTTCTATATACGCCTGTTTTTGCGCCGCATTTTTTATAATCTCCTTTACCATTATAATTTGCTTGATCGGTGTTGATGCACTCTCCTGTAGAAAAAGCTGTTGTTGTACCCGCGCGTGCTGCGTACTCCCACTCTGCCTCAGACGGTAATCTGAATATTTGGCCGGACTGCTGATTCAGCTTGCCAAGAAAGGCCTGAACATCATCCCAGCTGACCTGCTCCACAGGATTATTCATACCACTAAAATGGCTTGGGTTTTCACCCATCACAGCCATCCACAGCGCCTGTGTCACCTCATGCTTGCTCATTCTGAAGCCACTGATGTTTACTGTATGTACGGGTTTTTGACTATCGTAATTGTTACTTCCCATGCGGAAGCTGCCCGAGGGAATTGTTACCATATTAGCCAGTAAACGCAGTATCTCTTTAGTCACATCCGCTTGCACCTGCTTTTTATGATCCTTACTTTGTCTCTTTTTGGTAGGCATGTCGGCTTTACGTTTGTCATCAATATGAATCAAGGCATCGGCAGGCTCCGATTTGATTTTAAATATTCCTTTGCCTTCTGCTGAGTTGTAAGAACCTAGAATGGCAGTAAAAAGAGTTGACACAGTGACTAAAGTTGTTTTTTTCATGGGCACCCCACTTAATGACTAAGACGTAGATTATGGCCCTTACAAATAACAAGAAAAATCGAACCACTAATGTATGCAAAACAAAGTAAAACAAAGGGGTCAAGTATCATATTGATGATTAACTGCTTCCACCCCCTAACCAATCCAGCATCATACTCCATCTTTAGCTTTGATAAAGACTGGGACGCCCCTCAACAGGTTAACCCAAGATATTAAGCACCCTCTCTTCCCCTAGCCGCAATAGGGTGAAGGGAGGAGAGGGTCAGGTCTAGATTTTAGCATTATATCCATGGTCAAAATATAAATAGCTACAACTCTAGACCTGACCCCACCCTTCTCGTGTAGCCTGGGTTGAACTTGCGAAACCCGGGAGATTTGTTGTACTTACCCCCCCGGGTTTCGCTCCACTCAACCCAGGCTACTGAAAGCTTCAATCTGTTTTTGCCGTAAAGGTAACAACTAAACACCAGGACACCCATCGTCTTTTATGAGCTAACTATTGGATATCCTGATCATTTTTCGAAATGTCAGCATTATATTGGGTGTAGCCAATTGATGGGTGTCCTGATCATTCTGCTGATCATTCTGATCTTTGCGACGACCGTCAGGCAGATGTTTGGTGGCCTGTAGGGTAGTGATCAGAAAACCCGCCTCATCCACCAGTGCGCGTCCAGTTTCAAGGTAGAGCCTGGGGGTGTCACCCGAACGAAGGATTATCAAAGGAACTTCAGCCTAAAGGCCGGATATATGGATGCAATATTCTTTTTGTCACGAACGAATTTTTTCATTGCATCGCGGGACGAACCATATATGACCCCAAATATATGTTTTTAGTTAACTTTCACGCAACACTCGACCTTTAATCCAGCGATCCGTCGTATGCCCTGTGACTTAGTGATTGCGAATTTACGCCTAGCATCCTCAAGCGTTCCATCTTGAAACTTGGTCTGCTCAAGTATCTCCTCAATGCTCCTGTTTTCCGGTACACGCACCCACGCATCGCTACAGCCAATTGCATAAAAGTCCCCAGTAGCTGTTATACGTCCAATTATCTTATTTCCAGCGGTGACGTGTTCATGGGGCTTAAATTGACCTACAGAGCCAACCGTAGGCTCGTCTTTAATATTTTCCCAGCTGGTTTTGCAGTCAGTCGGATTGCCTGTTGAAACATGGCATACCCGCCAAACGCCGCCGCTTCGATAGCGGGCCATAATGCAACCAGAGAAGTACGCACTGATAACATCATGCCCTTGAGATTCGCAATAGTTGATCGCACCTTGTGCATAAGGTAAAAAACGGAAAGCGATGGTATTAGTTGTAATGGTGGTTCACTTTCTAAGCAGGACTTTTCTGATTTTGGTCTCCGTAATGTCTGCCGTTGCCTGGAATATGTAAACGGATATCTCGGGTAGAGGCGTGCCCCTGACATCGATGAAGTCAAAATTCGTTATGATAGCCCCTTTTTGAAAGTACCCTTCAATCATATTTATAATTCCTGATAGACTCGTTTAATGACAATCAACTCACTCAAACCCATAACTAAACTCACCCCCCCCTTAACTCCTACATCCACCGCCTGACCCTGCATCATGCGGGTCAGCAGCTCACCACTGATCTCCGGCAGAAGTTCTGGGGACATAATGCATAATTTTTACCCTATCGCCTTTCCAGATTGCAGCACCTGGCATTTTAAGGGTTAATGCAACCACTGAGTCTGAAGAGCTAATCGGGGGTGGTTTGAGAGTAATGGAAATCCCAGAAGAGACGAGACCTGTATAGTTGCTACACCATTCCACGCCTTCCCCTAATCCACCCTACTTTCGGGGAATTTCCGTCCAGAAAAGCGCAATTCGATCACCATAGACAACTGATCTTTAACGTATTTCACAATACAATCAGCAAGTTGCGTTCTCCATGGTTTCCATGCTATGGTTTTTTCAATATATCTATTCAACAAACCGGATTCTTAAGTCGATACTTCTAATAGGATAGCCATCCAACGATGGTGTACATCCTGGACTCGGAATGACCAAAGGTGAATAAGCCATGTCATTTTTTGGAAAGCAAAAAAAGATTCTAGTTCTGGCGTTATGGGACTCAGAAGCTAAAGTGTGGGTGGCTACCAGTGACGACGTGCCAGGGCTAGCCACTGAGGCAGATAGCGCCATAGAACTGAAAGAAAAACTGAAAATTTTGATTCCTGAATTGTTACTGGAAAACGGTGTCATTGATGGCTGTGAAATGTCAGCCATTCCGTTCCACCTACACAGCGAAAAAAACGACGAATTATTGGCACCGTGCGTCCAGTGCTAAGTGTCTGATTTCACCCCGGATCTAAAAGCAATTCTTTCGGAGAATGGATGCTACTTTAAACGCCATGGAAAAAGCGACCACGATATATGGCACAGTCCGATATCCAATAGAAGCATCACCGTAGACGCTAAGATCAAATCTCGGCACACAGCAAACGCCGTTCTCAAGCAAGCTGGCTTGGGCAAGCAATTCTAATATTTCGTCAGGATACTGTGCCTGCCCTTGGGTCACCGGCGGTGAGAGGCAATAGCCGAGGGCTTCCCTCATCCAACACCTAGGGAGTAGACACCAAAACACCAGGACACACATCATCTTTTATAAGCTAACTGTTGGATATCCTGATCCTTTTAGAAATGTCAGCATTATATTGGTTGCCAATTGATGGGTGTCCTGATCTTTTTTTCGAATATAATTTGCTTATAACTATGAGAGATTGAGGTTCCACCATGAATGCACATTCACAAGCATTGCCAGATAGTGAATCTTCAGCACTAGCCCGTACCAGTGCTGAGGAGTTGAGCCGTCTTTTGGGTCAACTGCCAGAGGCAGAGCGAGCCAGAGTACAGATGGATGGAAATGGCCTCATCCTCCCAAGGCAGGCAGTGGCACTTCTGCGTGACCTACTTGTGGAAATGGCACAGGGAAATGCGGTCACTATCGTATCGATTCATGCAGAACTCACGACTCAAGAGGCTGCCAATATTCTTAATGTTTCTCGCCCCCATCTAGTGAAACTGCTGGAAGATGGTGGAATTCCTTTCGTCAAGACGGGAGCCCATCGACGTATTCGCTATCAGGATCTGATAGCCTACCGTGAGCTGAGGGATCAAGAAAGCCGTGCCACACTTGATGAGCTGACAGCACAAGCCCAAGAATATGACATGGGATATTGATGCGTTATACGGTCGTCTTTGATGCCTGCGTGCTCTATCCCGCACCATTGCGGGATTTCCTAATGCGCCTATCGATGACCGGGCTATTCGCCGCCAAATGGACAGATCAGATCCACGATGAATGGACTCGAAACGTATTAAAGGCACGCCCAGAACTTGAAGATAAACTGCCCCGTACCCGCAAGTTGATGAACAGCGCTATACCTGATTCATTGGTCACAGGATATGAGCCATTAATCGAAAAATCGGAGCTGCCAGATATCGATGACAGGCATGTACTCGCTGCTGCAATTCACTCCGGTGCTCAAGCAATCATCACCTTTAATTTGAGAGGTTTTCCCGATAATGCTTTGGCACAATATGGCGTTGAAGCCATGCATCCTGATACCTTTATTGAGCATCAGCTTGACCTCCACCAAGGTGCCGTTATTGCCATAGCCAAACAGCACAGAGAGGCATTAAAAAATCCACCTAAAACAGCGGATGAGTATATTGAAACTTTGGCTGCTCAGGGATTGGCTATTTCAGCAGTTCGGTTTCGAGATTATAGTGAGCTAATTTAGTGCTTGAGTTTATCCTTTTGACATTGGCAGGGGTCAAGTATCATATTGACGCTTAATCGCTTCCACCCTCCTAACCAATCCTGCATCATGCTCCATTTTTGCTTTGAGCTTTACTATGGTCGTGGGCATGCTCCCTATCCGCTTTAGTTCCAAATAATCTGCAATTTCACGCAGCTTGAGTCCACCTATTTCTTGAGACAAATACATGACAACCCAACGTGGGATATTTTCACGGCCCCAAGAAAACACCAGGACACCCATCATCTTTTTGAGCTAACTGTTGGATATCCTGATCATTTTAGAAATGTCAGTATTATATTGGTTGTAGCCAATTGATGGGTGTCCTGATCTTTGGTGAACACTTGCAGGCGTTATCTGTTTAATCTGAATTTGACAAAACGTGTCGCTATTTGTCTCGATAAAATACTATTCTGCTTTTATCTTGGGTGCGGAATGTGCGGTATAATGTCGCCAATCACTGGGATTTTTATGCTGCATACGCAGTGAAGCGGCATAATTTTTTCCATGGGCATTGGCCTTGATATACCTATTTATTGCTTGCAGCTAAACCTACACCAAAAACCACATAGAAACTGCCACTAGCCTTACTTAGAAGCTGGCTTCCTTTTGGGGTAGATAATTTTGACTTGGCTGCCTTTGCGAAAAAGGCATAACCAAAATGAATTATCACCACTAAAATACTGAAAGTTATTGCTAATAATATAAACTGAATTAAGTAGTTTTCACTGGAATTTATAAACTGCGGAAAAAGAGCCATAAAAAAGAAAATTGGCTTTGGATTTAACAGAGTGATTAGCAAACCTTCTGTAAACCTCTTCTTGTTGCTTTTTAATATATCTTTATTATTTATATCAAATTTTGATGAAGAGCGCCACATTTTTATGCCTAAATATATGAGGTAGGCTGCCCCAATATATTTTAGAATGATAAAAGCTAACGCTGATGTTGATAAAATTACAGCAAGACTAGTAGCTGAAATTATTGCAATACAAAGCATTGCACTAGCCACACCAAATATCCCTGAAACTGCACCCAAAAAACCATATCTTATTGCGTTTGAAATTGACATAACCACACCTGGGCCTGGGCTTGCAATTGTTGCCGAAGCTATTGCTATGTATAAAAGGTAATTTTCCATCGTAATCTCTTTTTAGGTAGTCACGGTAGGAATGCCAGTTTCCTGACACCCCCCGCACAGATCCCCGCATGAAGTTTTCCCTCATGGGGCTCCTCGGTTGTACTCGCTTTCGCAGTCAGAAAAGACATCATCGACTCTACCACCAAGAGACCAGGACCAGCCCTGAAGCATAAGCCCACTTCCACCTACATAAGCAGAAGCAAGGGATGGCGACAATGGTCAGTAATAAAGGAACCCCGTCAAAAGACAAAGAGAACAAAGGGGTCAAGTATCATATTGACGATTAATCGCTTCCACCCTCCTAACCAATCCAGCATCATGCACCATTTTAGCCTTGAGCTTTACTATAGTCGTGGGTATGCTTCCTGTCCGCTTTAGTTCCAAATAATCTGCAATTTCACGCAGCTTGAGTCCACCTATTTCTTGAGACAAATACATGACAACCCAACGTGGGATATTTTCAAAATAACTAGGGTCAGATACACGTTACGTGATTATAGTATTTAATTTGTATCTGACCCCAGTTATTTATGACCCCAGTTATTTAGTTATTTGCAGGACGCGTCCGGTCAGTTCTGCATCATGTTCTGTGCGGCTCCTGTGCCGTCGAAGCGAAAATCCTGATGGCTCACAAATGCAACTGCTGCAGTAGAGGGTGTGACGGAACAAAGACTCAAAAGACCGGGAGACCCACTCTTTCTTCTTTCTTGATATATTCCAGAGCGGTGGTCGCTTCCTGAGGAGAGGAGCACCAAGGAAGGCAGGCCGCTTGCCGAGGTCACCTTTTTTGATATACTAATGACTATCGTAATGTGACTATGGTTATTGCTATGCATAAACAGGTATCTAAATCACAGTTCAAGGCCAAGGCTCTGGAGCTGTTTCGTCGGGTTGAGTCGAGCGGTGATGCGGTCATTGTGACCGACCACGGTAAGCCTACGATTGAGGTGCGCCGGTACCGGAAAATCGAGCGTAATCCACTGGATATCCTCAAAGGCAGTGTAACGGAGTACACAGACCCCACCGATCCTGTAGGTGAAGGTGATTGGGAGGTGTTTGAGTGATAGTTCTGGATACGCACACCCTAATTTGGTGGGTCAATAGTGATGGACAGCTATCCCAGAGGGCGCGTAAAGCCATTGAGAGAGAGTTGGCGGGTGATTGCCAGGTAATGGTGTCGGCTATCAGTGCCTGGGAGATTGCTATGTTGGTGGCGAAGGGTAGGCTGGCACTAACAATGGATATTGACGATTGGCTGGCCACCGTCGCATCTATTCGTGGGGTTAACTTCGTATCTATAGATGTGCATGTAGGAGTACAGTCTGTGCGCCTCCCTGGTGAGTTCCATTCTGACCCCGCAGATCGACTGGTCGTGGCCTTGGCCAGACACTATTCAGCGCCACTGCTTACTGCTGATAGGAAGATTCGGGCATATCGGCATGTGAAAACTATTTGGTAGGATGCTCCGGCAGCCCCAAACGGGCGAGCCCGGATTGTGCCAGCGGCTGGTTTGGCTCAATGGCAAGTGCTTGGTGAAACCGCTCTCCAGCCAGCTGCTGCATATCAAGATAAAAATAGACATAACCGAGGTTGGAGAGGTAGAGGGGATCGTCGGGCGAGCCCTTGACCAACCGTTCAAATAACTAGAAATAACTAGGGTCAAAATAACTAGGGTCAGATACACGTTACGTGATTATAGTATTTAATTTGTATCTGACCCCAGTTATTTGACCCCAGTTATTTTTAAGGCGACCATCTTTTCCACCGCTTTGCGGTAGGCGTCCGGCTCCAGCAGAAAGGTACCCAGGTGGCAGTGCAGGCCGTTGATCTTCAACCGCCCTCCCACCTCCATGCGGCGTGCCGCCTCCAGCGCTTGACCCGATTCCAGATTAAAACCAAAACGATCCCACTGGGGCTGAATTCCGGAATCCAGACTCAGGCGAATGGCAACGCTGATCTCCCGGTCGCTCTCCGTCGCCACTTGCTCAAGGTCATCGATCTCGTCGAAATGATCCACATGGATGCGTACCCCCTCCTCCACCGCCTGACGCAGTGTCGGCAGCGGCTTGTTGGGGCCGTTGAAGATGATGGCGTCGCCCGCCATGCCCAGCCGTTTCGCCTTCTCATACTCCATGCGGGAAACCACCTCAGCTACGCTGCCCTCCTGGTGGAAGATGGCGCAGATGGCATCCAGATAGTTGGTCTTGTAGGACCAGCCGAATGTGACCTTCGGATAGCGGCTGGAGAAGGCGATCTTGGCCTCGCGTATGGCCCGGCGCAGGCGCTGCTCGGAGAATACGAACAAGGGGGAACCATACTGACCCACCAGATCCGCGATGGCGGCCCCGTCGATACTGTTGCGAACCGTGCGGGAAAAATGAGGCGAACTTCCGAACTTGTTCATCTGCGCATTCTGAAGTTTGGTGATAGTTGGCCTGCTGTAGGCCCCAGTGACGGCATTCATGTCTCACCCCGGATAACCATATTCTGAAAGGAGGTCATGTCGCTGATTCGCTCCTGCACATAGCGGACAAAGAGTTTTCCCGCCGTATAATCCGGCTCCTCAGTTACCGGCAGACCCAGAGCCTGACGCACAAGCATGGCGGGCAGGTTGATACCGACGCCGGTGGCAAAGTAGACCCAGGCGGGGAATCGGGGATTGATCTCGATGAGATGAATGCGCTCTCCCTCCACGCGACACTCCATCTCCAGGGCCCCACGCCAACGGCTTCGATCAATAAAGCGGCGGGTCGCCTCCTCCAGCGCTGGGTGCCTGATGGTAACGCCGGTCCAGATTTTTCCCAACTCCGTTACGCTCATCTTGCGCACCGCAACCAGGCCAAGGGTGTTGCCACTGCCGTCACCGACGGCAATAACGTTAAGCTCCTCGCCCTTCACCCGCTCCTGTACGATGACGGGATAACCCCATTTGGCGGCGACCTTGTGAAAAAGTCCCACCGCCTCCTCCAGGGTGTGGGCAATATAGGCCTGATAGAGACTCCCCTTAATCATCACCGGCAGGCCGATCTCCCGAACCGCTCCAATCACCGCCTCCGGGCTGCTCACCAACTGCTGTTGCGGGGTCTCTACCCCAACCAGTTCGCCCACCTCCGTAAGATGTACTTTGGCCCGCAGCCGATACTGCTCAGGAGTCGGCAGCAGGCTATGGATACCCAATCGCTGCAACTCGTCACTGTTGAGCATATAGAAGGGCAATTCGCTGTCCAGTGTGGGGATAACCACATCCATACCGAACCGATCACGAACATAGGTCAGCCGTTCCAGCAGCTCCTCACACCCCGCCGTGGGATAAGGGATAATGAAGGCCTGATCGAACAATTCCTCCATGTAGATACCCGGCTCCAGAGCGTCGTAGGCAAGCCCGGCGATCCGGCACTCCATCCCCGACGACTCTTTTAGACTTCTTGCCACCCCGGCACCCGGTGCCGGGTTGTCGGAAGCATTAATACCGGTTACGGCGATATCCAGCTGTTGCATGGCAATACCTCATATCAGTTCCAGGTTGCGAAGTTGCAGCAGAAAATCCTGCAGATCCCTCTCCGCCGCTTGCTCCCCAATACCAAAGGTATCGGTCAGATCCGTGGCGGTCTCTTCATCGTTGCGTCCGGCGATCCGTTGTTGCAGTATCCGCAGAGCGGTATGGTTGACGGTGTAGCTCGTTCCTGTGAGTGGATCAAAGACGAAGCCTTCATCGCTAATGGCAAGCCTATTCAGTGTGCCGTGATTCATTGCATCTACCCTGTGACCATTTATGATTAAGTATGTGGATAGAATGCGTAGAAAACGTGTGTCAAATAAGGAGAAAATATGGAATTTGGATTCCAACATGGAAAACCACTCCAAATTCACCGATACTTTTTTTATGAACACAGGGATTACAGGTAAGCTGGTAATGATACTCCTGGCCATCAGCGTACTGCTGGTGGCGGCTATGGCTGTGGCCATGCACTTGAGTTTCCAGAAAGGCTTTCTGGATTACCTGACAGAGGCCGAGCTGGTGCGACTGGACGATACCACCAACAATTTGGCCAACGCCTATCGTAGAGAGGGTTCCTGGGAATTTGTACGACGCAACCACCGGATATGGTCTACCTTCCTACCACACAACCAGGATGGCCGGCCCATCGGCCCACGCCCTCCTCCACCGCCTGAGGGGTTTAGCCGTCGCCCGCCACCACCACCGCCTGTGAGGTTCGGTAGAAACCCACCCCCACCACCGCCCAATGATCGCTCCGGCCTGAGTACTCGCCTACGACTACTGGATAAACACAAGGATCGAATGATCGGGCCGGCGGACACTTCGGGAGACGCCGTTTTGCGTCCCATCATGCTGGATGACGAGGTGGTGGGCTGGTTGAGCCTTACCCCAATGCCCGTACCCAAATCCGATTTAGACCGGGGCTTCAGAGATGAACAACTCAACGCCATCTATCCCATCGCTATCGGTGCCCTATTTCTGGCGCTGTTAATCGGCATCCCCTCGGGACGCCATCTATTGAAACCGGTAAAAGAGGTGACGAAAGGGGCACATGCACTGGCAAGGGGGCGGTTCGATACGAGACTGGAGATCCATAGCAAGGATGAGCTTGGTAAACTGGCGCTCGATTTCAATGCACTAGCAGAGGCGTTGCAACGCAATGAGCTGCTGCGTCGTCAGGGCATGGCGGATATCTCCCATGAACTACGCACGCCTCTTGCCTTGCTACGAGGCGAGATCGAGGCGATGCAGGATAACATTCGTCCTACAAACGAAGTGCAGCTTGGAAAGCTGCATGATTCCATCATGCAGCTAAATCGTCTGGTAGATGACCTCTACGACCTCGCACTCTCCGATGCCGGCGCACTGAACTATAGAAAAGAGGCGCTGAATCTCTCCGATGTACTGAGCCTCTCCGCCTCTGCCGCTGAACAGCCGTTTGAGCAGAAGAATCTCATCCTGCAGAGGGAGATTCCAAGCAATCTCCCGGTCTTTGGCGATCCCAGGCGTCTGCAGCAGGTGGTGGATAATCTGTTAAAGAACAGCTGCCGCTATACCGATCCCGGCGGCCGTGTCATCCTCTCCGCCTGGCAGACGAATCATCGGATTCACTTTAAGATAGAGGACACAGCGCCCGGCGTGGACGAGAAGATGTCAGCACGCCTGTTTGACCGTTTCTATCGTGCCGAGGGCTCCCGCAATCGCACCCTGGGAGGTGCAGGCCTGGGGCTCGCCATTTGCCTTAGCATTGTTGAGGCGCATCAGGGTGATATCATTGCAAAACCCTCTTCGCTCGGCGGTCTGCAGGTAATCGTCAGCCTACCCATGGATGAACATCGTTCTTAACCATTTTTGACCATGACCAGATCAATAAAAAGCATGATATTTTCGTAACTATTCAGCACGGTAGTCAGAAACTAAGGTGTAGGAGCGAACTTGTTCGCGAAGAGCCTCCTACGAAGCTAATCGCGAACAAGTTCACCCCTACAACACCTCTGTTCCTCCATAACTGTGGTTTTCAGGGGTGAGCTGAATAGTTACATATTTTCAAGTACAATGAATAGCATAAGCCTGACCGCTGAACGCTTAACACTTCTATAATGAATAAGGGCATAATCAAAGCTATGACACCTCGCGTAATATTGCCTATCAAGCAGCCTTAATTCCTGTAATTAATGCACTGCTTGCACAATGTCATTAACTTAAGCTTAATACCATGGTCATCCCTGCATAGGTTGAAACCCAGTGGTCGACCTTCCCTCTTTCCCGTCATACCCGCGCAGGCGGGTATCCAGCAGGCGCGCATCGACGAGTCTCCTGAGGGAGCCCGTCATACCCGCGCAGGCGGGTATCCAGCGCTACGGAGCGCTGTCCCCTGGATTCCATCCTTAGGTCCGTAAACGGTGCATCCCTGCACCACTACTCCCGCCTACGCGGGAATGACGAGCCGGAAGTCTATGGGGAATTTTCCACCTAAGTTAATGGCATTGACTGCTTGCAGTGGGGCTTGTCTCTTTGCCATGCAGGATGTCCGGGCAGATTCTATCCGGAGTTTCACCACTGATCGCAGCGCGCTATCAGGTAATGGTGATGTTAATGGTATTCGGTGCTTCAGGTATTTAAGTTGCAGTTTTTTAAAACTTTGATAAAAAAGCAACTGTTACCACAATAATAACAATTCAGTTCCCAGAACTTGCCTTAGAGAGTCTGACATGCATGCGTTAAAAGATAATAATATCTCATACTCGACCGGTGTGGTACTGGTGTTAATGGCCGGTGTTTTTTGGTCATCTATGGGGGTAGGGATTCGCAGTATTGAGGTTGCCAACGTGTGGCAGATACTTTTTTATCGATCTATCGCATTAACCTGTTTTCTTTTTATCGTCATCAGTTATCGATCTAAATTTAAACCAATAAGAACCATTCGAAAATCCGGCTTGGCTGGGATAATAGGTGGCATAAGCTTAGTATTGGCTTTTAGCGGAGGTATTTATGGTATTCAAATGACGACTGTCGCGAATGCCATGTTTTTGTTTTCTTCGGCTCCATTTATGGCAGCTGTATTGGGCTGGGTATTATTACGTGAACCGGTCAGGCACTCTACCTGGATTGCAATGGTTGTCGCTCTTGTTGGTGTCATCATTATGGTCATCCATGGTATTTCTGCAGGGCGGTTAGAAGGAAATATTGCTGCCTTAATTTCTGCTTTCGGATTTTCTGTATTCACTATCGCATTACGCTGGGGTAAGCTCGAAGAAATGTTACCTGCTGTGCTACTGGCAGGGATATTTGCCTGCATTGTTTCTGCCAGCTTTTGTTACGTACAGGATTATGGTCTGGATATTCCGGTAAATGACATTTTAATTGCACTGGCTATGGGTGTTTTTCAAGTTGGGTTAGGACTAGCTATTTATACTATTGGCTCAAAGGTAGTCCCTGCTGTCGAACTTACCTTACTATCAATGACAGAAGTGGTGCTTGGCCCATTGTGGGTCTGGCTATTGTTAGGTGAAACCGCAAGCTTTTATACACTGCTTGGAGGAATTATCTTAATGTTAGCCATCATTGGAAATGCAATTAGTGGATTGAAACGTAAGCCCGTACCTATTATTTGACAACTCAAAAGCGGCAGGGGTCAAGTATCATATTGACTGTTTATCATCATTTACTACATTTTCCTCAAACCTCGCCCCATTATGATTGGTATACCAAAGTGCCTATTCCCATGTTCAATACTATTGTTTGATCCATCTTTAGTAATTTGAAAAGAACTGGGAGTTATCAGTCCCTCCTGTAACACCAAGCGCATTGCCGAAACTGCCGCCCACCTGGTCGATCATCTATTCCCTCAGGTACCGGTAAGGCAGTGGGTGATTTCCCTGCCGAAGCGGCTACGCTATTTATGTACAGGATGTACGGTATGCCACGGGTGCATGGATGCACAGGAGTGGCGACGCTACAGGATGCGGAGCTGACCGGGCGCGTCCTGCAAGTTGGATTGCGGGTAAAACGGGTACTGAGCCTGTTCGTTCGGCGTGGACTGCTCTCATCAGATGATGCCGAACAGATGCAGACATGGCAGAACGGAGGCGGCTTTTCACTGAATGCAGAGGTAAGAATCGATGCAGCAGATCGGAAAGGGCTGGAGTGGCTGTTTCGTTACTGCGCCCGACCAATATTCGCCAGTGAGCGGCTTTGTTAGCAGGAGAAAGATGAGATGCTTATCTACCGCCTACGAAAGCCTCAGCATGATGGTCAAACCCTGTTGCGGCTAACCCCTGCGGAGTTTCTTGACCAAATTGCCTTCCTGATACCGCCACCCCGGCGGCATCGCCACCGCTACCATGGTGTATTGGCACCCAATGCACCACTGCGGGAACAGGTGGCAAATAGGGCAGGGCTACCGGTCACCGGCGAAAGCGTGGTGAGTGCAGATAAGCCAAAAACGGGGGAGAGTGAAGAGCAGACAATGAGAAGATGAAGAAAACAGAGCGAATTAGCTCTCATTGCTGGGTGTTGATTGTTGACTAGGGTGATAATTTAAGGTTAGCCTGAAAAGCAGGGTATTAATTCGTATTGAGCCGGTTTAAGGGAGAAGAAAAATGGCACGTATTCAAGAGCTGGCAAGGGGTGATGTAGCCTCGTTTTCTTCGTTTGGAAAAAAGCAAATTCCTATCCCTCAGTCGCAGTGGGCTGAAATCCCTATCCATCGCCATGAGTAAAATTAGAATTTTCAACCCTTTTTTCAGTACTACCGAGATGTTTGCAAAATTATTTATGGCTATTCTGCTGGTCATACTTTCGCCACTGAATTCTCACGCCGCCGAAATACTGCTCCCGCTTTACTCCTATCCCTCCCACTGGAGTGCAGCAACCTATCTGTGGGACGACGTAGCAGCTGGTGCAAGCCAGGTGCCCATTACTGCAATTATCAATCCTGACAGCGGCCCAGGAAACGGCCCTCCCAATGCAGATTACCAAGTGGGCTTGAACACCTTACGTAATGCTGGCGTAACTATGCTCGGATATGTGGCTACCGGTTACGGGAACAGAAACTCGGCTGCGGTTAAGGCGGATATTGACATTTATGATACGCAATTCAATATTGATGGGATTTTTCTTGACGAGGCCTCAAGCGGCTACCCAAACGCTGGGGCTGCTGGCTACTATGAGGATCTGTACACCTACATACATGGAAAGGCTAATCTCGACAGTGTAGTGATCAATCCAGGAACCCAAACCAATGAAACTTTTTTCACACGGCCGGCAACAGATATCTCGGTGATTTTTGAAAGCAACACCGGATGGCCAAGTTATACAGCAGATCCCTACCTTTCCAGTTATGGGGAAAATAATTTTTCTGCCCTGATGTATCAGGTACCTGACGCCACCACCATGCGTTCCTATATCGATTTGGCGGTTTCGCGTAATGTTGGGTACCTCTATGTTACCGATGATGGTAGTGATGGAAACCCATGGGATAGCCTTCCTTCATATTGGCAGGAGGAGTTAAATTATTTGGAGACCTTGAACACCGTTCCTGTACCTGCAGCCCTGCCACTGTTCGCTTCAGGGCTTGTTGGCCTGAGCCTTTTGAGACGCCGCCAAAAGATATTATCTTCTGTTCGGTAGTGCCTTTAACAGAGGGATAATGGGGTCATATATGGTTCGCCCCGCGATGCAAGGAAAAAGTTCGTTCGTGACAAAAAGAATATTGTGTCCATATATCCGACCTTGGGATGAGGCATCATATCGCCTCTGGCCCTGATGGAATCCGCACATCCTAACCTCATCAGGTCTTCGGCCTCATAATGGGTCCGAGGGCAAAGGGGTCAAGTATCATATTGGCGCTTAATTGCTTCCACCCTCCTAACCAATCCAGCATCACGCTCCATTTTAGCTTTGAGCTTTACTATGGCCGTGGGTATGCTCCCTGTCTGCTTTAGTTCCAAATAATCTGCAATTTCATGCAGCTTGAGTCCACCTATTTCTTGAGACAAATACATGACAACCCATTAATATGATACTTAACCCCTTTCTTTCTTCTTTCCTTTCATGGATGAACATCGTTCTTAACCATTTTTGACTATGACCAGATCAATAAAAATACTCATTGTAGAAGATGAAATCGGGCTTGCTGAACTACTGCGAGACTACCTTGAAAACGCTGGCTACTCGGTTTCGATGCTGCATGAAGGGAGTGGGGTAATCGCCTGGATCAGGCAGCATATGCCTGCGCTGATATTGCTTGATCTGATGCTGCCGGGAAAAGATGGAATTGAGATCTGCAAAGAGATTCGGAGCTTTTCCAACCTCCCGGTCATTATGACCACAGCGCGGATCGAAGAGATTGATCGTCTGATAGGACTGGAACTGGGTGCCGACGACTATGTCTGCAAGCCTTACAGCCCACGGGAGGTTGTTGCCCGTGTAAAGGCGGTTCTTCGTCGAACCGCTCCTGCCACTCCGGATTCACCTGCCGCTACCTCCTGCATCACGCTCGATGAAGCGTGCTACCTGGCTAAGGTGCATGGTGCGCCCCTGGATTTGACCCCTGTAGAATTTCGCCTGCTAAAGACCTTCCTGGTACAGCCGGGGCGGGTATTTTCACGAGGTCACCTGCTGGATAATCTCTATACAGATCAACGCGTGGTCAGCGATCGCACGGTGGATACTCACATCAAGAACCTGCGAAAAAAACTGGAGCCCCACCTACCGGGACAGGAGATCATCCACTCTATCTATGGTGTCGGCTATAAGTTGGAGATACTATCCTGACTCACTCACCGGGGTGGAGGTCTCCTCCCCATCGGCGGCCCCTGTGGCGCTTCGTCCTCGCTGAGATAGCCGTCACCATTCCTGTCATGAAATCCAAAACGTTCTTTCGGACCATCAAATTCAGAGCGTGATACCCGCCCATCCCCATCCTGATCCAGCCTCTCTATAAAATGCCCGGGAAACGCCCTCCCGGATATCTCACCAAATCGTCGGCCCTCACCAACACCACCTCGATTATTCTCCTGGAAAGTGCTGCGACGGCGCTTTTCCCTATCCTGGCTGCCTCCCTGTGAAGAGACACGAAAACACTCAACATTGTAAGGATAGGCACCCTGATCAACGCTGTTGGTATCTGAGGTTTTCAATGCAGCCCCTCCCCGAACCACCCGGACATAGTTATTGACCCGCACAGCATCACCTTGGGGGCCACGCCCCATCCTCGCCTCGCCGACCTTGGGATCACTGCGCTGTGCACTAGCGCCATGTACATCCATGACGCGCCCCTGCATCTCCCCCATCGCCCGACCAAAGGCGATATAGGCTGCGCTGGAACTGGGGCGGGGACTGTCCAGTTGGGTGTCGAGGTCCAGTAGGAGGCCGTACACACCGGAACCGCCTATACCAATACCTACAGCTACGAATACGCCAGGTTCGATAGCTACAAAGAGCAAGTAGTCCACGGTACCAGCAGCTACTACCAGGCGGGCGATACCACCAGCGCCTATGACGTTAACGGTAACCGGATCAGTGTCGATGACAAGTTCAACACCGACAAACACCGGGATTTTATCGTCAACACCCAGGGACAGATCCTGAAAAAGACGGAGAACGGACAGAGCCAGTACTACTACGCCAACGGCAACCCGGTAGGGTCTGCAGGTGAGCTGTCTGATGCCGACTTTCAAAACGGGTCAAAACGGGGTCACCATTTAGCCGATTCGTGTCAACAGGCAAATTAACCCTATTAACCACGAATTCATACTTTTTCGTGGTCGCCGCATAAAACAA
>JBEVXT010000724.1:0-3081 GCA_040505955.1 Sedimenticola sp.
GTAACAGAGTTTTGGTCCTTGCGTGGTGTTGGGCCTGTTTTGACGAAGTTGTGCAAGAAAACTCATGGTGTTGGATGTCTCTATGTACGGGAAAGAATCAACAGGGTCAGACTTGAACGGCACTTACTTAAGCGGATTAGTTCACAAATACAGTAAGTTACGCGAGTGCTCGATATAGCCTTCCCATTAAAAAGATGTCTGAAAAATTATACTCCTACCCGATCACTTGAAAACCCATTATCCTAGAATCCTCAGTTGGACAGGGAGGAGAGTACACTTGCGTGTCGACGCCATGGATGGAGGAGTTAGCGCAACGCATGCCTACAGGGATGTAGGCCGTAGAGTAACGCAGGAGCAGTCACCTACAGGGTGAGGTGCGTGAGCAGGATGCGGAAGCATTACCGAGGAAGACAAAGCCGAGGTGCAGTACAAGGCACAACGACGAGGAATAATCAATCGAGTCTGACCCCATTGATTTGGGGGGGGGGTGCATTTGATTCACAGGAACAGTATGCATAGCAAAAAAGCAGTCAAGTATTATGAACAAGGCCTCAAGTTATACAATAAGGGAAGACTGGCGGAGTCTATTCGTTACTATAAAAAAGCCTTAAAAATCAGCCCGGACTTTACTGAGGCAATTGTTAATCTTGGGAATATTTTTTTGGAAATGGGCCGTTTAAAGGAGGCATGCAGCGCTTACCGGCGGGCAGTGGATCTTCATCCGACTCATCCCATGCTACTCAGTAACTTAGGCAATGCCCATCAGTTACTGGAAGAAAATAATAAGGCAATACACTACCTGAACAAAGCGATCACCTCTGCTCCGGATTATGCAGATGCACATAATAACCTTGGAAATACCTTGCGTGCTCTGGGTCGTTTTGAGGAGGCCATTGCCTCTTACGAGAGTGCCGCACGTATTCAACCGGCACCTGCGACCTACAATAATCTCGGCTGCACTTTTAAGGAATACCATAACCTGGAACGGTCAATAGCCTCATTCAGAAGACTGATTGAGCTTGATCCTGAATATCCAAATGCCTATCTCAACCTTGGCGACGCTTTGGCTGACAGTGGCGACCTTGATGAAGCAATCACCTCCTACCGTAAAGCCATTGCTATCGACCCACTCTCATCACAGGCATACAGGGAACTCTCCCGTTTGCGCAAATTCACTGAATGTGATGAAGATATTCACTCAATGGAGAAACTCTACGCCGAACGAAAACTCTCTGATGAACAACGGATGAATTTGGGCTATGGCCTGGGAAAAGCATACGAAGATATCAAAGAGTACGAAAAGGCCATGCACTACACGATTGAAGCCAATCGATTAATGCGGTCAACTCTAAAATATTCAACATCTGAAACAGAGGCTTTTTTCAGTAGGATCAAAGATCTCTTCTCAGCGGAGTTTTTTTCAACCCACGCGGGGGCGGGAGAGTCGGGCAGGACGCCGCTTTTTATTCTCGGAATGTCAAGATCCGGAACAACGCTTACTGAACAGATTCTGGCTAGTCATCCCATGGTTTATGGCGCAGGTGAGCTGAACTACCTACCTGATATCGTAAAAAGAGTTTCAGCTGAGAGCCCCACGGGAGCATTCCCGGAGTGCATTCGAGGCCTCAGCATCGAAGAGTTCCAAAAACTAGGCAGAGGCTATATCACCGCTGTTCGCAGGCACTCGGACAACGCGACATACATAATTGATAAGATGCAGCTCAATTTCATGCGATTGGGCCTTATTAAAGTGATACTCCCGGACGCAAAGGTAATCCACCTGAATAGGGATCCAATGGATAACTGCCTCTCCATATTCAAGAACTACTTCTCCAGCCAACATGATTACTCTTTCGATATGAAGGAGCTTGGAGAGTACTACAAGCTCTATCAGGAGCTTATGAATCACTGGAGGAGTGTTCTGCCTGGATTTATTTACGACCTGAGCTACGAACAGCTCGTTTCAGACAATGAGCGGGAAATCCGGAAACTGCTGGAATATTGTGACCTGCCGTGGGATGAGGCATGCCTTAGCTCTCACAAGACACAACGAAGCGTCGCAACGGCAAGTAAAGCCCAGGTGCGCCGCCCCGTGTATCAAGACTCAGTCCAGCTATGGAAGAGATACGAAGAGCAACTGGAGCCACTGCGGGTGGCAATTTACGATTAAAACTCGGGTAACTGTTCAGTTAACGTAGAATAATCCCAGGATGATATGAACCACCTCCAAAAACCACCAAAATCCCTGCTTCGTAAAGTGGGCAGGGCGATTGGCGACTTCGATATGATCCGTGATGGCGACCGCATTCTGCTCGGGGTCTCGGGTGGCAAGGACTCACTCACCCTTCTCCATGTTCTTATGCACTTGAAGAGCTATGCGCCGGTAAAATTCGATCTCGGTGTGATCACCGTCGATCCCGAGGTGGAGGGTTTCGATCCTGAGTTCCTGACGCCCTATTACAGGGAGCTGGCGGTGCCTTACCACTATTGTCCACAGCCGATCATGGAGGAGGCGAAGAGCCGTATGGACGGCGACTCCTTCTGCGCCTACTGCTCGCGCATGAAGCGGGGCATCATGTACTCCACCTGCCGGGAGCAGGGCTACAACGTCCTCGCCCTTGCCCAACATCTGGATGATCTGGCGGAGAGCCTGATGATGTCGATGTTCCACGGCGGGCAACTGCGCACCATGAAGGCGCACTACCTCAATGATGCCGGGGATGTGCGCATCATCCGCCCCCTGGTCTACAGCCGTGAAACCCAGACCGCCGCCTTCGCTGCTGAGAGCGACCTGCCGGTGGTGCCCGACAGCTGCCCCGCCTGTTTTGACGCCCCCACCCAACGCATGCATATGAAGCAGTTGCTGGCGCGTGAAGAGAAGGCGAACAAACACCTCTTCCCCAACCTGCTCCACGCCATGAAACCGCTGATGGATGAGATCCCAGCGAAAAAATAATCTGCAACAGCAGGTTAACAAAACCTTTCAACTCGCTTCAGAACCCTCATTCCCGGCCGATCATTGATTTATCGGTAAATAATCTATATATTAGCGTTTAATTATATTCTGATATGGAATCAATC
>JBEVXT010000725.1:0-2473 GCA_040505955.1 Sedimenticola sp.
TTTACCGAAGAGCAGCAGTTAATCATTCGGCACAGGGGAGGGCATGCCAAGGTCTCTGCTGTCGCTGGATCGGGAAAAACTACAGCGATGGTGGGTCATGTCATCGAGCTGCTGGAGTCAGGGATAGCTGCGCGCAACATACAAGTGCTTATGTTCAACCGGACGGCCAGGGACAGTTTCTACTGGCAGTTGCGCCAAGAAGCCTGGGGTATGCCGACCCCCAGAATACGAACATTCCATGCCTTGGCGTACCATCTGATCAACCAGTTTACTGAAGCTGGGTTGATGCCAAAGCTGAAGCTAGCGACCAATCGCTTCTCCAATGCAAGACTGCTTAGACGGGCGTTGAAGCGTTGCGGTATGTACGTCAGCCCCAGGGATATTGATGACTTCGATCAGTTCCAGCAACTTGTAAAGTCATCGATGGTGTCGGTTCAGGAGCAGTGGTACACCCAGAACTCTGCCAGAAGTGACCGGGGTGATACGCTTTTTCCTGAGATATTTATCACCGCCTTCGAACATTACGAAACGTATCGGGTGTCTGATCAGATACGCTTCTTCTCCGACCTGGTCCATGACTGTGCCACGCTGCTCTCCCAAGACCTTCGCGCACGCCAGTTGGTCGAGCATCGTTTTTCCCACATCATTGTCGACGAGTTTCAGGATATCAATATCGCACAGATGTTTATCGTCAAGGCCTTGGCGGGAACGAAGGCCGATATCATGGCCGTGGGTGATTCCGATCAATGCATTTACGAGTGGCAAGGGGCAGCGCCTGAATATCTGATCCGTGATTTCGAAAAAGAGTTCAAGAAGGTCACCCACTACCAGCTCAGTCGCACCTTCCGCTACGGCCACGCCTTGGCCTTAGCGGCAAATCACTGTATCCGCAACAACACACGGCGTGACAATATTGTAGCCATTTCAGCACCCGGAGCACCGGAGACGAGGGTGCAGATTTTGCCAGACAAGGGGGCGGCCAGTCTGCACGGGGTGATTCGCCACTGGCAGGGGCGCGGCAACCGCTTGCGTGATTGCTTGGTACTGGTACGTATCAACGCCTCTGCCCTGGCATTGGAGTTCAGACTGCTTGAGAGTGGCATCCCCTATCGACTGCACGACATGCCAACCCTCTTTGATAATCAGATCATAAGGGCGTTGCTGGGCTATCTACGATTGCTTAACGGCTCACTCTATGACCGTAAAGATGCGCACAAGATCATTTTGAGCATGCTCAACTATCCAAGGCTTTTTCTGGGTAACGCCCACATTGAAAGTATTGCAGCCGGTTTGATTTTGGGGGGCGATGCCGTCGCGGTGATGGAGCAGTTAGCCCCGGCCATGCCCGCTTCGATGAAAGGCCGGTTGATGAGCTACGCACGGGGATGGGATGCGATTCGACGCTTGCCACCAAATATGGGGGTTGATCAGGCGCTGGCGCATATCGCCGAGGTAATGCAACTGCAAGGCTTTGCTGAGAGCAATTTCAATGAGGTGACCGGGACACAGGGTGATGAGCGGATGTTTACAGCGCTGCATACGTTAGCCCAGGGGCGGCATAGCAAGTCAATCAAGGCCTTTTTATCACTGTTTGATGACGAGTCGAGGTACCAGGCCAAGAATAAAGATGAAGAGGAGGATCAAGAGCTACCGCCAAGGCGTGATGAGATTCAGATTGCGACCGTCCATAAGGTAAAAGGCATGGAAAGCCCCATGGTGATCCTGGCTGATCTGGAGGAGGGCGTGTTCCCCCTCCGTCATAGCATGGCCAACAGTGACGAGTTAGAGTCCGAGCGGCGTCTCTTCTATGTGGGCATTACCCGTGCCTCTCAAGAGTTGTATCTGTTTACCCCAAAGGTGGCTGAGGATGGCAGTGTGTCAGAAGGTCATGTAGAGAGTCGCTTTGTCTCCGAGTTGAGGCTGGCCGCTTCACTCACCTATGCTCATGCCATTGCCCAAGGCGATTTGAGTGTGCCTGAGCAGGCCGATAACCTGCTTAAGCACTATCTTCGGGAAGTGCAGAAAGATGTTAACAACCTTAACGCACAGGGGGTGGTTGTGCCGCCACCTGAAATACTTAGTGAGATGGATGCGCGTGGCATGATCGCCACCCACAGGGAGCCCGCGCTGCCTTCAGCGTCGATGGCGCACGCGACACAGGTTACCGGAGGCAAGTTGCAGGGACTTGTATGGCAGGGTATGCGAGTCTCCCATGGGGCGCATGGGCTGGGTACCCTTGCAAAGGTGACCAAGCTACCAGAGCATGGTGAATTTATTCAAGTTCAGTTCGACTCGGGCAAGGAGTATAACGTGCCCTCAGGATATATCGAGCTTCGCTATCACAATGAGGTGGAGGCACAGAAACACAGTTTAGCCGAGGGTGGTTGAATAGATGGTGAGTAGCTTGACACCGCGCTGGTCAAGATTATCCAGCGTAGGAGCGAACTTGTTCGCGAAGAGTCTCCTACGAAGC
>JBEVXT010000726.1:0-3202 GCA_040505955.1 Sedimenticola sp.
CGAACCACTGGATCGTGCTGACAAGGCACTCTACCGAGCAAAGCAATCAGGACGTAATCGAGTGTGTGATTGATAGTGCTTTTTTAAAATCGTTCCACCAAGTTAAGCCAAGATGAACTTGTTGGGATAAAGTGCAACGTGACCCACTTATTGCGCACCAACCACTGTCGTAATTATTCAGCACGATGCAGTAACTGCTCAGATTGCCTCTGAAATCCGTCAGTTCAAGGCACAAAGTGTGAGTTTACAACTGTATATGATCATTTTATAACGCAGAAGAAACCTCACCGCCTCTGATCACACTCCCGCCTCAACTGCTGAAGTTCCCGTTGCAACATTACCAGCCGCACTTGAGTCTTCACCCGCGCCAAAACCTCCTGTGCATAAAAGGGTTTGGTAATAAAATCAACTCCACCCACATCAAAACACTTTAGTTTTTCGTTCGAATTATCCATGGCACTGATGAAAATAACCGGTATATTTCGGCTCTTTTCTCTAGCCTGGAGATGGCTGCACACCTCATAACCATCCATTTCCGGCATCATCACGTCGAGCAGTACCAGATCGGGTGGGCGCTTTTCACAAATCATTAACGCTGCTTTACCACTGGTGGCGGCGCGTACTCTATAGCCCGCATCATCAAGCAGGCTAACCAAAATCTTCAGGTTGGCAACGGCATCATCCACCACCAGAATGTCACCACTATAACTGCAATTTTCATTGCCCTGCATCAAGATTTCCTGTCATCCAATACCGCCCGGAGCAATGTCACCAGCTGCTCAACATAGAAGTTTTCAACCAAGTGGGTTAGAGCGACACCCACTGCGCAGTGTTCTTTTTCCAATGTGTTGATTAAGGCCATGGCCTCTACTCCATCACCAGCCTCCACCACTTCCAGGAGTTCTTCAAGAAAAGCCTCTGTAAGCGTATTCAGAGCCGGCCCATCAAGCTGTATGGGCTGAGTCGGCTCCTGGGGCATACCCTCTTCCGCTTCCCGGTACCGGTAATTCAGATCCAGATGCCGGGCCATACAGTCGAACAGCTCTTCAGGGCGAAATGGTTTGCTGATGTAATCATCCATACCGGAAGACATTATTTTATCTTTTTCTTCCTGGAAAGCACTGGCAGTCAATGCCACTATTTTTACCTTATCACCCCCGGGTAACTTGCGTATCTCTTTTGTTGCCTTCTCTCCATCCATCACCGGCATACGTCGATCCATCCAGATCAGGTGAGGATGCCAGTGCTGAAACTGCTCTACCGCTTCTTTACCATTATTAGCTACTTGTAAAGTAAAACCGACTGGCTCCAGTATGTGTTGTAACAGCATGGCATTTTCCGGCTGATCTTCAGCAATCAGAATGCGGCACTCCGGCTGACCCGGCTCCAGTCCAACAACCTGATGCTGTTTGCTGCCGGTACTGACCACCACCTCACCTTTGGCAGGCTCCACCAAAACCTTAAAATGAAACAGACTGCCTTCTCCAGGGGTACTCCCAACACCGATCTCTCCCTGCATCATCTCCACAAACTGGCGAGTAATAGCCAGCCCAAGTCCGGTACCCTTCTGTGAATTTAACTCAACCAGCTGCTCAAAGGGTTGGAAGATGTGTTCAAGATATTCCTGCTCTATACCACAACCGGTATCCTGAACCTTGCCCAGCAGGATAAGCCCACCCTTGCCGTCATTCTCTGCATCCAGCTTCAGTGTGACGCTGCCACTCTGGGTAAACTTGACTGCATTGGTCAGCAGATTGATTAGTATCTGTCGCAGCTTGGGAGCATCTCCATGGATAAAGCGGGGGAAATCAGAACTCTGATCAAGAACAAGCTGCAATCCCTTCTTTAGAGATCGCACCTGCATCATATCAACGGTATCACGCACCAGTTCACCAAGATCAAAGTCTTCCAGTTGCAGTTTCACCTGCCCTGTCTCAATCTTTGACATATCGAGCACATCGTTGATCAACTGCAGCAGGTGAACCCCTGAGCGATTGATGATATCGATATGCTCCCGCTCCTTGTCCGGGAGCGCCTGATCCCTCTGCATCAACTGGGAAAATCCGAGAATGGCATTTAACGGCGTACGCAGTTCATGGCTCATGGTGGAGAGGAAGATACTCTTCGACTGGTTGGCCGCCTCTGCCTGATCACGGGCGATAACCAGATCCTTAGTGCGCTCATCAACCAGTCCCTGCAAATTGTGCTGGTACTGCTGCAACTGATCGAGCTGCTTTTCTATTCTCTCACCAAGTTTTGCTACACCATCCTGAACTAATTGAAATTCCACATAGGTTGTGGCTTGTAACGGCTTGGAAAAATCTCCCATGCCATAACGTTCCAGAATAGCGTCGATGTCATGAATGGACTGACTGAGGTAATGACGAACAAGGTAGCCGGTAAGCAGGATGATAACGATAACACCGAGTCCCAGGGTGATCAGTGAACCTTTATGTTTTTCATATACGGCCTCTTCAAATTTTCTCTTTGATACAGCCAGCTCTACTGAAGCGATCTTTTCATTCTGGTAGAACAGATCAAAATTAGTTGTTAATAAGCTATCCGATCCATCCTCCTTCTCTCTGGAATACTGTAGTTCACCACTCTCTGAAAATATCTTAACAGCCGCAGTAGCCTCATCATTCATAACCGTATCAACGATAGACTGAACCCCTTTGGTATTCATATTCCAAAGGGGACCGGTCAAAGAACCTTCGAGGTAGCCTTTTGTTTTTCCCAGCTTGCTCTTTGCCTGAAGCGCTGCATCTTTAAGCTCAGTAACATAAAAAAATCCATTGATAGTGCCGACAAAAAGCAATATCACCACACTCAATGCGATTGTGAGTCGCAGGGAAAGAGATTTTTGTGGGTTTTGATTTACGTTCATATTTCCATTTGGCTGGCTGGTTCTAACACAATGTCATTAACTTAAGCTTAATACCATGGTCATCCCTGCATAGGTTGGAACCCAGTGGTCGAACTTCCCTCTTTCCCGTCATACCCGCGCAGGCGGGTATCCAGCGCTACGGAGTGCTGTCCCCTGGATTCCATCCTTAGGTCCGTAAACGGTGCATCCCTGCACCACTACTCCCGCCTACGCGGGAATGACGAGCCTGAAGTTTACGGGGAATTTTCCACCTACGTTAATGGCATTGGGTTCTGACATGCTTCATACAACTATATAATCTTAGGCCAACTTAAA
>JBEVXT010000727.1:0-4842 GCA_040505955.1 Sedimenticola sp.
CCGTCATACCCGCGCAGGCGGGTATCCAGCGCTACGGAGCGCTGTCCCCTGGATTCCATCCTTAGGTCCGTAAACGGTGCATCCCTGCACCTCTACTCCCGCCTACGCGGGAATGACGAGCCTGAAGTTTACGGGGAATTTTCCACCTAAGTTAATGGCATTGAGTACGGTGGCTCGGAACTCAGGAGTAGGAGCGAACTTGTTCGCGAAGAGCACATTTTGTAGTCCATCGCGAACAAGTTCGCTCCTACAACACCGCTGTACCGACCACCATAACTGTGGTTTTCAGGATTTTGCTGCAGAGCCGGTTTAAGGATAAATAGAGAGACAAGCTGAATAGTTACCTTACTGTTGAGACTCAACCGGAAATGAACGCAAATAAACCGAAATATAAGCCTTAACCTCCTCTCCGCGACCTTTGCGTCTTCTCTGCGGCCACCGCGTCCTGCTTGCCGTTTTTCAGACGAAGACTAATCAAATATCCGCCGCCACCAGCGTTTGCGATTTGCCGCAAGCACTTGAGTGGCCGGAATATCACAGGGTCTGAGCTTGCTCATCACCCACCCGGGAAGTGGTGGGTTATCACTATAACCACATGAAACACCTAGATTATTTGGATCGTATATCTTAATGAATGCCGGCTCTTTCAGGTTGTCGGCGTAGACGATACCGCAGTAATCCTCATCGTGCTCCCGACGTAACAACTGATCCATCTCCAGGATAAAGCCGTGAAACTGCTCTTGATCGGCACAGGCAAGTGGTGGCGCCTCTCCTATGGCATAGACATACCAGTCTGTTCCCTGTTGCTCGCGCAGCCGCTGCCACAGATCATCCAGGTGGTGCCAACGCAAAGCCGAGGTAAAACTGCCGCGAAAGGCCGTCAAATAGGCCTGATCGCTCTCTGAAACATCACTCATATCAACATACCGTCAATGAAAACCACACATAGATTATAAAGACCGGGGACAAATGGGTATAATTCCATTTTTCCAACACAACATTATGCTACAGGCCATGAATCAACCCAACGCACTGCTTGAGACCGACCTCCCCCACCTTAAGTTACTCAACCGCGGCAAAGTCCGGGACATTTACGATGTAGACCCGGAGCATATGCTCATTGTCACCAGCGACCGGCTCTCCGCCTTCGATGTCATCCTGCCCCAGCCGATCCCCGGCAAGGGAGAGGTACTGACCCGCGTGGCCAACTTCTGGTTTGAGCGTACCCACAACATTATTCCCAACCACCTCTCGGACAAACCCCTTGAAGAGGTGGTACCCGATGCCGAGCAACGCAAGATGCTGGGTGATCGCGCTCTGGTGGTGCGCAAGTTGAAGCCCCTGCCGATAGAGGCGATTGTTCGCGGCTACCTGATCGGCTCCGGCTGGAAGGACTACCAGAAGAGCGGTGGCGTCTGCGGTATCGAACTGCCCGGCGGCTTGCAGCAGGCAGATCAACTGCCCGAGGCGATCTATACCCCCTCATCCAAGGCGGCAGTTGGCGAGCACGACGAAAATATCAACTTTGAGCAGACCGTCGACCTGCTGGGCCGGGAGTTGGCCGAGCAGGTACGTGATGTCAGCCTGAAGATCTACACCGAGTGTGCCGCCTATGCCCGCGAAAAGGGCATCATCATCGCCGACACCAAGTTCGAGTTTGGCCTGGATGATGAGGGAACGCTCTACCTGATCGACGAAGTACTGACTCCGGACTCCTCACGCTTCTGGCCCTCCGACCAGTACCGTCCCGGCATCAGCCCACCCAGTTTCGACAAGCAGTTCGTGCGTGACTACCTGGAGACCCTGGATTGGGACAAAACACCTCCCGGGCCTGAGCTTCCCCAGGAGGTGATCACCAAAACATCGGAGAAGTACCTGGAAGCCGAGTCGATCCTCACTAAGTAGCGTTCGGGTGATGAAGGCCGAGCGGATTACCCTCTATAGTACCCGGCAATGCCCACACTGCCGGCAGGTGAAAGCGTATTTCAAGCAGCACAAAATACCCTTTGCCGAGTTCGATATAGAGCGCAACCGCCGCGCCTTCACCGACTTTCAGCGCATCGGTGGGCGAGGCGTTCCGATCATTACCATAGGCACACATATTATTAACGGTTTTAACCCCAAACCGCTTACTCAGGCGCTGCGCCGGGCGGGCTTTGATGTCTGACGCTGATCTGCCTGGAGAGTCTGCCGTTGGGCAGGCCTCCAACCACCCCTACGCAAGACTCTCCCCTGATACCATTCTCGATGCCCTTGAATCTGTCGGCTACCGACCGGATGGGGGACTCTTCGCTCTCAACAGTTACGAGAACCGCGTCTACCAGATCGGCATTGAGGATGACGCCCCCTTAGTGGGTAAATTCTACCGCCCCGACCGCTGGAGTGATGAGTGCATTCTTGAAGAGCACAGTTTCACCCTCGCCCTGGCGGAGGATGAGATCCCGCTGGTGGCACCGCTGGTAAACGACAACGGCGATACCCTGCACCGGTTTGATGGTTTCCGCTTCAGCCTCTTTCCCCGGCGCGGAGGCCGTCGGCCGGAACTGGAAGACCCAGACATCCTTGAGTGGATAGGCCGTTTTCTTGGCCGCATTCACCGCCTTGGAACGAGTGAGGATTTCTTACACCGCCCCGAAATCACTGTGCAAGGGATGGGTGGCGACAGCATCACCTATCTGTTGGAGAACGACCACATCCCCCTCGAACAGGAACACAGCTATCGCCGTTTGGGTGAGCAGTTGATGGGGCAGATCAGTGAGGCGTTTGACAAGGCTGCGGGGTGCAGTTGGATACGTCTCCACGGTGACTGCCACCCCGGCAACATCCTCTGGACCGACAACGGCCCGCACTTCGTCGATATGGATGACTGCCGTAGCGGCCCGGCAATCCAGGATCTGTGGATGCTACTCTCCGGTGAGAGGAATGAGATGGCACTGCAGTTGAGCTATCTGCGCGAGGGCTATGACACTTTCCATGAGCTGGATCCCCGTGAGGTGATACTGATCGAGCCGCTGCGCACCCTGCGTATCATCTATTATGCCGCTTGGTTGGCGCGCCGCTGGGAAGACCCCGCCTTCCCCACCGCCTTTCCCTGGTTCAATACCCCACAGTACTGGCAGGAGCATCTTACCACCCTGGAACAGCAGGCCCTGACGCTGAGTGAACCGCCACTACTGTTGATGTGATTGTGTATGCACTATCGTGACTTTGTGGAGGAGACTGCTCCTTCTCAATAGCCCCGCGCAAAGCGGTTGACATAGGGAAGGTTCCAGTTCTATTGTTCTTGGATGGGATTCTATGTGGCAATAGAACCTTTCTATTTAACACAAAATACAGGGAGGGAAAATTTATGGCTGAAAGGCCCATTAAGCCCGTGATTCTGGTACCGGTTGATTTTAGTCCGACATCAAAAACTGCCTTGCTCGAAGCGTGTGAGTTGGCGCTGTGTCTAAAAAACCCGATTGTCGTCCTTCATGTTGTTCACGATCCCGGTGCTATGCCCAGCTACTACGCCAATATGGTGAAAAAGAAGCATCTGGTCAGGATAGAGGATGCCGCCCAGGAGATGTTCGACAGTTTCATGGCTACAGTGATAAAAGAGAATCCTGAGCTAAAACTGTTGAAAAAGGCACAGCGCATGCTTGTGACCGGTATTCCCGTCACCCGCATCCTGCAGGTGGGGGAGAAGGTCAACGCCAGGATGGTGGTAATGGGCAGCAGGGGACTGACTGGATTGCAGCATGTGATGCAGGGTTCGGTGGCACAGCAGGTGGTACAGCTCTGCCCCATTCCGGTCACTGTCGTCAAAGCAGAAAAATAACAAAGTAGGATCAATAGTATGTACCTGGAAAGACTCTTTCGAACTGCAGATGTAACAACAAAAAACACCCTCATACTGGTGATTTGTGTAATGGCCGCCCTGTTGGCGCTGCCCGCCCTTGCCGGTGACGGCGGCGGTGAGAGCACCATCGCCTGGGGAGTGATGGGCATGAAGCTGTTTGGCGGCCTGGCACTCTTTCTCTTCGGTATGGAGCAGATGGCCGATGCACTGAAGGCGGTGGCTGGTGAGCGCATGCGCAATATTCTGGCCAAGCTCACCACCAACCGGTTCATGGGGGCGGCCACCGGTGCATTTGTTACCGCCGTTATCCAATCCTCATCGGTGACTACGGTACTGGTGGTGGGCTTTATCACCGCTGGCCTGATGTCACTGTCACAATCCGTCGGCGTCATCATGGGTGCCAATATCGGCACCACCATCACCGCCCAGATCGTTGCCTTCAAGGTGACCAAGGCGGCGCTGCTGATGATCGGTGTCGGTTTCAGCATGCTCTTTCTCTCCAAGGAGGAGAAGATCAAACAGTACGGCACCATGCTCATGGGGCTGGGCCTGGTCTTTTTCGGCATGAGTGTAATGAGCGACGCGATGAAGCCGTTGCGCACCTACCAGCCCTTCCTTGATCTGATGATCACCATGGAAAACCCGTTCATCGGCATCATGGTGGCGGCGGCCTTTACCGGACTGATTCAATCATCATCGGCCACCACCGGTATTGTGATCGTGATGGCGAGCCAGGGTTTTATCACCCTGCCGGCAGGTATCGCCCTCGCCTTCGGCGCCAATGTCGGTACCTGCGTCACTGCCATGCTGGCCTCCATCGGCAAGCCACGGGAGGCGGTGCGGGCCGCCATGGTTCATGTCTTCTTCAATATAGCGGGGGTGCTGCTGTGGGTGATGTTTATCCCGCAGTTGGTGGAGTTTGTCACCTGGTTCTCGCCGACACACCCCGAACTTTCGGGGATTGAAAAACTCGGCGCGGAGACACCGCGGCAGATCGCCAA
>JBEVXT010000728.1:0-15272 GCA_040505955.1 Sedimenticola sp.
CAACCTCCAGGAGAAGCTGATGCCGTTTCGCCAACTACTGCCGCAAAAGTACCGGGGTGACAACGAACAGCTGGAGGAGGGGTTGGAATGAGCCGAACTCTCAATTTTCATATTCTCCGCCACACTCCGGAAGATCCCCAGAGCACTCCGCAACTGCTGACCTACTCTCTCGAAGAGACGCCGGGCATGACCCTCTTTATCGCTCTCAACCAGATCCGTGAGGAGCAGGCAGCGAGCCTCTCTTTCGATTTCGTCTGCCGTGCAGGCGTCTGTGGCAGTTGCGGCATGATCATCAACGGCCGTCCCGGCCTCGCCTGCCGCACCCTTACCGATACCCTGCCGGGTGAGATCACTCTGTTGCCGCTGCCCACCTTTGAGCTGATCGCCGACCTCTCGGTCAACACCGGCAAATGGATGGGCGCCATGAACCGGCGGCTGGAGAACTGGGTACACCTCAACCGGGAGCCCGATCTCGACCGTCTGGAGGCACCCATGGAGCCTGAGCAGGCGGAGGCGATCTATGAGATGGATCGCTGCATCGAGTGCGGCTGCTGTATTACCGCCTGTGGTACTGCGATCATGCGGGACGGTTTTATCGGCGCCGTCGGCATCAACAAGGTAGCCCGTTTTCGTGCCGACCCCAGGGATCAGCGAGGTGACGATGACTACTACCGGGTGGTAGGTGATGATGACGGTGTGTTCGGCTGCATGAGTCTGCTTGGCTGCCAGGATATCTGCCCCAAAGAGCTGTCGCTGCAAACCCAGATCGCCTTTATCCGCCGCAAGATGGCAATGAAGGGGTTATTTCCTGAGAAATAGGCTGCTAGCCCTGTAATACACTTTTTTCGTTAAGGAGTTGCTCTCCAGGGTCGGCACGCAAACCGTTCGCCACCTGTATCTGTTTGCCCGTATGGTTGAAAGTAAGCACCATTCGACTCGAACCCTATTGAAAGGCTGTGAGCTGTCTTGAAAAATATTGATTTTATGGGTTGAAATTCCTATTCTTTGTCGCCGCTATCGAAAACGCCCAAACTAGGCCGTCATCGCAGTGCAGTTGGATCTGGATACCACCGGTTTTTACTACCATAAATGGAGTGCTGAGCAACGCTGCAAACCGGGCGACTGGCTGGTGGACAACAGTGGCGACATCTGCACGATAGATGCTGGGGTCTTCGCCCGTACCTATCGGCGTGTGTCACCTGGGTGTTACGTCAAGACCACCCCGGTGTGGGTGCAACGGGCCGATAGTACCGGTATTATCAAGACCAGAGAGGGTGAGTCCCATTACGCTGTGGGTGACTTCCTGGTCTGCAACAATGATGACGGCACCGATGGCTACTGCATGTCGGCGAAGAGCTTTCATGTCATGTATGAGGTGGATGAGTATGGGAGTAGTTAAATCGATGCCCGAAAGGATCGACACCCTCTCGCCGGGTATGGCTATGGCATTGGGTGTAGTGTTTATGCTCGGTCTGTTAGGCGTTGCCAGCCAACTACAACTGAACTGTTGGTCGATAACTGTTCTGCCTGGGGTTGCGTTGCTGCTTCTGTTGCTCTTTGCCTGGCGCGGACAACCGGTGGCCCGGTTGCTGCCTGATGTGCCAGAGGCGGCCGTCAGAGAGACTCCAGCGCCCGAGAGCACGGAGTGGTCGCTTGATCTGTCGGCACTGCCCGAAGCGGTACGGCCCGATCTTGAACTGATACCCATTCCTGCGGGAGCGTTTCTCATGGGCAGCCCAGAGGGGACTGGATACGATGACGAGCGTCCCCAGCATCGGGTCACGCTAGCCGGATTCCACCTGGGTGCCTTTGCCGTAACAAAGCGCCTCTATGCGAGCGTAACTGGAGCGAAACTTGAGGAAGGATCTGGATCTTCAGACAGAAGACCAGTGACGGAGGTTTCCTGGCACGATGCCGTCACCTTCTGTAACGCCCTCTCGAAACAACTGGGACTGGAACCCTGCTACCAGGAGGGCACCGTGATCTGCGACTCCTCCCGTAACGGCTTCCGCCTGCCGAGCGAGGCGGAGTGGGAATACGCCGCCCGGGCGGGAACCGACTCCGCTTGGTATTGGGGAGATGATGAGGCGGAGATCGGCGAGTATGCCTGGTACCAGGGTAATTCAGAGGGGAAGCTCCATGCTGTAGGTGAGAAACTCACCAACCCTTGGGGGCTCCATGATATGGCAGGCAACGTCCGGGAGTGGGTGCAGGACTCTTGGCATGAAGGTTATGAGGGGGCGCCAAGCGATGGGTCCGCTTGGGAGGTGAGAGACGACAGCGCCCCTCGCGTGTTGTGCGGCGGGTCGTGGATCAACGATCCAGGCGGCCTCCGCTCCGCCTACCGTGGCGGGGGCACGCCCGGCTACCGTAGCAGCAACATCGGTTTTCGTGTGTTGTGCCGCCCCCCTCTTTACACTGACCACTGATCACCGGCTACTGATCACTGTTCCACTGCTTTTTTCCTGTAGCGGCGCTCTGCCAGTTGTCGGAATATATGTCTGCGAAGGCCCCAGGTATCACCGTAGCGGACGTGGTTTACCCAGCTCCTTATGCTGCTGCTGAGCTCGTCAAAGCCAATCTCGCCCCGCTGACAGGCATCTGAGCGCATCATCAGCCGTCGCGTGGCATGGCGTGCCTTGCGGGCCTTCAACTTGCGATGGTCGGGATAGATGACAAAGCCCAGCCAGGGAGCTCCGCAGTGTGTGGGTGAGATCTGAAAGGCAGATTCATGTAGGGTCAGCCTGAAGCGGGCGAGCCGTTGGATTATGGCCTCTCGCCAAGCCTGGAGTTCTTCTTTGTCATTGCTGAAGAGGGCGGAGTCATCCACATAGCGCAGATAGGCTCGACAGCCAAGTTCCCGTTTGACAAAGTGGTCAAAAGGATCGAGGTAACAGTGAGACCAGAACTGAGAGGTCAGGTTGCCGATGGGCAAGCCCCGGGGGCGGCAGACGGCCAGCAGGTCGTCGCCGGGAAACCAGTGCATGGTGTACTCCCGTTCGAGCACACCCTGGCCTGAGTTGATGATGCGTTCAATCAACTGTATCAACAGGGGATCATCAATCCGCCGGGTCAGCCGCTGCAGCAGGATCTCATGGTCAATGGAGGCGAAGTGCTGCACGATGTCGCCACGCAACACATAGTGATACCGTTTGGCAAACTGCTGAAAGCGGTCGATGGCCTTGTGCGTCCCCTTGCCGGGGCGGTTGGCATAGCTGTCACTGATGAAGGCACGCTCGAACAGTGGCTCGATGATATTGCACACCGCATGGTGCACCACACGGTCACGGAAGGGGGCCGCGCTGATCTGGCGGCGCTTGGGTTCGTGTATGTGGAAGTTGACGTAGCCGCCAGGCCGATAGCGACCGCTGCGCAGCTCCTCCTGCAGGCCGAGCAGTTGATCGGCAAGTGTGGCTTCGAAACCGGCGGTACTTGACTTGCCACGTTTTCCCTTGGCGGCCTTGCGAAAGGCGAGCCATAGGTTTTCCCAATCGACCACCTGTTCAAAGAGAGAGGATGAGATGGCTGAACCCCTGGTAATTCAGAGTCGTATGTTCGACCTGTTGGTATGGCTCATGCCCAAGGTGGAGAGTTTTCCGAAGAGCTACCGATTCACCGTAACCCAACGTCTGATGGGGGCGGCGCTGGATGCGCAGGATGCCTTGGCGGAAGCCCAGGGTGGTCGCGGTCAGGTACGAAGAAGCGCCCTGCAGGCCACCGATCGGGCATTGATCCGCTTGCGGGTCTATCTGCGTTTGGCCCACCACTGGCAGTGGCTTACCCCCGGTCAGTATGAACATGTCAGTCGTCTGGTATTGGAGATTGGACGGCTGCTGGGTGGCTCCAGGCCTTGAGGACCGGGGGAGCCGCCCGTTTCGATATGTGCCCGAGATCATCTCTACGGACGGGACCCACCTGCGCCATCTTTCCAGATGCCCGCCTCGGCCCATCACCCGTAGATGAGAGGCATTGCCGGAGGCCAACCGGACCCGTAGGCCCGCTTGGCCCGCCCCGGCAGAGAGCACCGGAACCGGGTTGGGAGTGATGTGGGCGGCACAACACACGAAAACCGATGTTGTTGTTACGGTTGTCGGGCGTGTTCCTGTTACGGTTGGCGGAGCGGAGGTTGTCTGGATTGTTGATCCACGACCCGCCGCGCAACACGCGAGGTGCCGGTGCCAGGTGGCCCCACAGGGCCTGCATCGTACAGGCCCCGCCCGATGATAATGAACCCAACGGACGCTGGGGTAAAGCCCTAAAAAAAATCGCGCGGGGTGCTGCGCACCCCGCCGCCGCTGTCGCGGCGTATCAGTGAACAGCAGACAGTGTTTAGCGGTCAACAGCATGGGGGCGGCACAACACACGAAATCCGATGACGAAGCTACGGTTGACGGGCGAGCGCCTGAAACGGAAGGCGGAGCGGAGGTAGTCTGGACTGAAGAACCACGACCCGCCGCGCAACACGCGAGGTGCACTATCCTCGCCCGAAGGTTCTTCCCTGGCCGAGCCATTGGTGGGCACCCCCTCATAGTTATCATGCCAGGGATCCTGTACCCACTCCCAGATATTGCCGTGCATATCGTGCAGGCCCCAGCTGTTGGGGGCGAAGCTGCCAGTAGGTGCGGTCTGCTTGCTGTCCCATTCACTGCCGCAACCGTTGCAGTTGGCCAGGTTCTTTCCACTTATGTCATCACTGCCACCTGGGGCGGGTAGGGCGTAAGATGTTTTAGTGTCGGCCCGGGCGGCATATTCCCATTGGGCCTCGCTCGGTAGATCACAAGTCAGTCCGACCCGGGACGACAGCCACCGGGTATAGGCCTTGGCGTCATTCCAGTCAACACCGATCACAGGGCGTCTGCCCCGGCCCCACTCCCTGTCGCGCGGAAGTTCACGCCCGGTGGCCTTGGCAAAGGCGTCGTACTGCTCGAAGGTGGTCTCGTGGCGTGCCATGAGGAAATCCTCCAGGCAGACTTCGTGCTGGGGGCCTTCGTCACTAGCGCGCCCCGGTTCGTCCTTCGGGGAGCCCATCAGGAAACAGCCACCCTTGATCTGAACCAGGTCGGGTAGCGGGATAGGGGGTGCAGTTCCACCCACCCGCAGCCTGTCCACCACCCCGCTGAGAAGGGTGACCTGTTCACGGGCGAAGGTCTCCTCCAGGGTGCGAACCCCCTCGAACCGCAGGCGGTCGGTAGCCTCGGGCCAGGCCTTTACCTGCACCCAGGCGGCCCGGGGCAGATCGGCGGGTTCTAAATCGATCCGGCTAGCGTCCGCCTCGGTGGAGAAGAGCAGCAGTTGGGTGTGTCTTGTTTCCTGTAGCAGTTCCAGTGGTGAGAAGCTTCCATTACCCGTGCGGTATCTGCCGACGTTGATGGCCTTATCCACCGTACCACCGGCGAGGTATCTGTCGACGATGATGGCCTCATCCACCGTGCCACCGGCGATGAGCCGTTCAGCCAGTTGGCGGCGGGCCGCTGGATCGTTCGCGTAACCGTCGCCTCGGGCCACCGAGAAGAGCACTGCGACACTGCGCGGTATGTTGTCACCAGCCAGGCGGGGTCCTGGCACCTGGCCGCTGCAGCGCAGGTGTATCGTTTGAGAACGGTCGTAGTAGAGGCGCTCCTCCTGATTCATGGGGGCACTTGTGGGATGGAGCTCCCATGGCTTCTTCACCTCGTAGCAGGGGGCAGTACTCTCTCGCCAGTTGAGGGTGGCCCGTTGTCCGCCACTGGGGGATGCGAACAGGTCGGCCCCCCGGGGGTGGACTACGGTGCCCCGTTCCCTGTTGCCCGCATCCGATGATAGCACGCTGACCCGGTGAAGCGGCTGAGGTTGATCCCCATCGACGATCTCCAGGGGGGTCTGCAGGGCCGACTGCCAACTGAGCCAGCCACCGAGCAGGGCGGTGGCAATGGTGCCTGCTGCGCCACCCATGGCAAGCCAATAGCGGCCGGGTTGGGTCAGGATCTCCTGCGGGAGGTCGCCGCCGAGACCCAGTTTTTGCACTATCGAGCGTGTGGCTGCGCTGATCTGATCGCTACGCCAGGGCAGGGTGATCAACTCTTCCGCCTGGTGGTCGGCCGGGGCGTGCATGGCCAGTTGGGCCTGGATGTGCTTGCCAAGCAGGGTGCCCGGATCTTTTGGCTCCCCCCGGTAGCTGGCCAGCTCCCATAGCGCTGCAGCGGCGGAATCGGGGGTGTACCAGAGGCGGACCAGGGCCTGTTCCATCCTCAGTCGCAGCCTCTGTGGATTGAGGGCCTGCTCCTGGGGGAAGGCGTCGATGGACCGGCTGTAGTGTCTATCCCAGTAGCGCAGGACATCGCTGAGGGGTGAGCCGTCGGCGGGCAGGCCGCTGGTCGTCAGGTCGCCCAGTGAGGTGAGCCAGCGCAGTCGCTGTGCCCGTTCCGGCAGGGGCCATTGGCGCCGCTGGGTGCCGTCGGTGGCGCTGCTCGCCAGCTCGCTCAGAACCCACGGATCCACCTTCAGGCCCAGGGTCTCGGGCAGTGCGAGCAGCTCCCGCTCGCTGCATCCAGTGGGTGAGAAGGCCGCTGCCGCCGCCCACACACCTTCGTCGCCCCAGTTGGCGCTGCGGCGGGTGTGGTCGGGTTGCTGGCGGTCCCGCCCCAGGTGGTTGGCGAGACCTGCCGGGCTAACCCGCTGCAATTGGTACTGGCTGGCCACCTCTTTCAGGGCTTCGTGACGGGAGAAGTCCACCAGGACCAGTTCGGGCCACTGACGCAGCAGGGTCATCAGGGACTTGCTCTGCCCCCCCCAGGGCTGGCGGAGATCACGCAGCAGTTTCTGGCCGTCGCTGAGGATGATCAGCACGATCTCCCGCCGCTGGTCGTCCAGATCCTGCGGTCGCAGGTGACGCCCCTCCCGGGTCACCAGGTGGTCGGGGGTGCCCCAGTAGTTGGCTCGCTGTACGGGTATGCCTGCTGCCTTGAGCTGTTGGTGTAACTCATCGGCGAGGCGAACCGCCGCCGCATCGGGGGTGGATTCGTCAAGCCAGAGCCAGACCGTTCGGTCGCGCTGGGCGCCCTGGAATACGGGGGTGAGAATGCCCGCCTGGCGGGCGGTGGCATCTACGGTGGCGTACTGGTCCAGGCGCCGGGTGGTCTGTTCCGAGAGAAACTTCTCCAGCCCCCAGGCCATGCTGCGGCGCTGCTTGTCATTCAGCAGCCGGAAGTTTGAAGGGCCTTTTTCCGGCGGTTGCGGGCGATGGGAACCCGGTTGAGTTGCCACCAGTGCCCCTGGCGATCTTGGGAAGCCTCGCGGTGCCACCTTGATACGCAGAAACAGCAGGCCCGCCATCCCCAGGAGTGCGACCAGACCCCAGGGCCAGAGGGGCGTGCGGTTTGGCTCGAAGGTGACCTGGGGGGCGAGATAGGTGAAGGTTCGCTCTTCGAGTGGGAGGGCGGTGGGTGTCTCCTGCGTTGTATTCGCTGTGGGTGGTTGTATGACGGGGGGATTTGATCTCAGCTCGTCGGGGGGCAGGTAATAGAGGGTGATGACCAGCAGCAGGGCAGCGAGGACGACAACCCCTAGCCATTTTATCCAGTGCCGTTCGCTTGATTTTGAAATGCCGGGTTGGCGGGGTTCGTCCGGCTGATTTGCTCGCTGGGGGGTGGCGGGTGCCTCATTACTCTTTGGCTCCGGGACCGTTTGTGTCGCCTGTTCGAGCCGTGCCAGCGCCTGGCTCTGCCAGTCGCCATATATCCGGTCGAAATGTTCTGCCTGGGTGGGGGATTTGACGAGCATGGCGCGCAGGATGCGGCGCAGTTGATCCGCCCCACCCCGGGGTTCCTGCTCCAGGATATGCCCCAGTTGGATATGGTGCTGGGGCGTTACCTGCAGGCCACTGCGCTGCAGTTGGGCCAGCAACTGGCGGTAGCTGCCGGGGATCTGTTCAGTGCTGCTCATCAGACCAGGCTGTTTCTGTCATCCCAGTCCTTGATCAGGGTGTTCAGGCCGGGCATCTCGCCAAGGGGGCAGGTGCTCAGGTTGTGCCCGTCCTTGTACTCCTTGGCGGCCAGTACGGCGAGCCAGACCAGCAGTTCACCCAGTGAAGGGGCCTTGTTCAACTGGCGTTCGCGCAGTTCAAGAAAGCGGTTGATGGCTGCCTGGTGAACGCCGGGCTCCAGGTCCGGGAAGTCGGGGTTGTCCAGGTGTGCGCCCACAGCACGCTTCACCAGCGCCTCGCTCAGATCGATATGGTGATAGGTGCAGCGGCGTAGAAAGGCGTCAGGCAGACGGCGTTCGTTGTTGCTGGTGATGATGGTTAATGGCGGTGCCTGCTGCTCCAGCCTGACGGTTTCTCTACGCTCTCTGCAGTAAAAGCTGTGTTCGTCGAGGACACGAAGCAGGTCGTTGGGGAAGTCCCTGGGGGCCTTGTCGATCTCGTCGATCAGGACGATGCTCTGTCCAGTCGCTCTGTAGGCGCGCCAGAGTACGCCCTCTTCGACGAATTCGCCCTTGTCGATATTCTCGCCTTCCCGTTTCGGATCACTGGCGGCGTGCAGATAGGCCACCGCGTCGAAGCTGTAGGTGAGGGCTTCGTGGGTGGTGGTGCTCTTGACGTCCAGGCGGTACAGGTGAGTGTCGTGGTTGATCTGGAAATAGTGGGCCAGATAGTAGGCCAGCTGGGTCTTGCCGGTGCCCGGTTCGCCGGTGATCAGCAGGGGCTGGGCGGTGGCGAGGGCGACGTTGACCGCCTCGATCAGATCCGGGTCCGGCCGGTAGGCCGCCGCCGAGCGTGCCAGGCTGCCGCTGATGGGGGGGATGGCGCGCCTGGCCAGCCGTTGGGCGGGATCATCGTGGGGTGACGCCTCTGTATCGAAGACCAGGTGCTCATAGAGTGTGTTCGTTGTCATGAATCGTTCCCTCACAGGTCGAAGTCGTCTTCGTCCTCAGTAGCTGTTTTTATACCGATCTCTTTCAGCAGTTGCTCCCAGCCGATGAGATGGCCCCGGTTGAGCCGGGTTACGGCCTTCTGGAATTCACCAGCCGATTTTTTCACGATGGCAGCAGCCACCTCCCGCAGCAGTATATCACTGCCCTGGAACATCCCTGGGTGTTCACGGAACAGTTCATAGATGTGAGTCACATTGATGCGTTCGAGGGGTTTGGGTTCGAGCAGACTGAAGTGTTCGGTGAAGAGTGCCGGGTTCTTCTGTGTGTTCTCCAGTAATCCGGCCAGTTTCTTCATGCTCTTGGGCGTGCTGGATTCCACCGAAAGAACAGAGACAATGAGTGTATCCAGCGGACATAAGTGGGCGAGTGTCGCGCTGCAGTAGTTCAACCAGGCCGTCAGTTGTCGTGCCGTCAACCCGGAGATGAGGCCGGGTGAATCGCCAAAGGCACCCCAATAGAGCCAGAGGATAGGCTTGCATTCCTTCCTGCGTGCCTGCTCCCGTTTGGCCGGTGAGATACAGTTGTGCAGATAGCTCTTGATCTCCTGTTCGGTATCACACCCGGGAAGATGGGTGAGCAGGTGGTCGGTTAGCCGCGTTCCAAGGTTTTTGTGCGCCTCGGTGGGCAGGCCGATGGGGCCCAGGGTGACCAGGGGAATATTGGGCAGTGCTCGATTCTGGATATGGCCACGGAGTTGATCGCTGAACAGTCCCGCCTGGTCACCGGGCAGGCCAAAGGGACAGACCGCCAGGACACGCTGGTGGTTGCCTGGCTGGGTGGCGCTGACCAGTTCACCGGTCAGCGCCTTCTTCAGGCTGAAGCGGTCGAATATGCGCCACAGGTCATCCTCCAAGACTGTGCGTGCATACCCCAGGGTCCAGTCCGTTTTGCGGGCATGCAGTTGCAGGCTGGCAGCATTGGGTATCTTGCGTACCAGGGGGTGAAGGATGTCATTCCATGCCTTTAACGGGTTCAGTTGGTCAGCCAGGCAGTGGTGCAACCACTGGGCGGTCAGCAGTTGGTTGGTGTTCGTGGCATGTTCCACGGAGAGGAGTCCGGCAAAGGGTTTCAACAACCTTAATGCACCGGCAAGTTGTTCCGTGCCGATGGCAGCCAGAAAAGGCACCTGCTGTCTGCTTCGCTCCAGGGCCTCGACGAATTGGCCAAGCCGTTCAGCGGATGCCCCACCGGTGTCGAGATAGACAAGCAGGGTCAGTTCTCGGTCTGTTGCCTGTTGCCGCCAGTTATTCTGGTCCATGGACACGATGCCCAGCAGCCTGTCCGGGTCGTCAGGGGGGATGGCGAACAGGTCGTTGAGTTCGCTGGCCAAGTGGCGGACCCGTTCATCTTCAAGGGCCACCTGCTCCGTTACCAGTATCAGGGTGCGAAAGGGCAGGCGAAGGGTCACCGGGGCCATTGAGTCCCGTTCAGCACTGGTGAACTGCCAGCTACCGTTGCACCGAAGTTTTGTTTGCCAGTCACACAACTGCCATGGGAGATCGATGAGTGCGCTCTCTGTGGTGTGGATGCGTACCTGGTAGGGCTGGAAGGTGGGTTTACTGGCGATGGTGCGGTTGTCGTTCAATTGGGTAAACAGGCTCTTCTGTTCATCGCCGTCGCCAAACAGCAGGGTGAAGAGCGTTTCACCCCAGTTGACGGCGTGTTCCGACAGGGTCTGCTCATCCTGCTTCTTCTGCCAACTGGTTATGGGGAGCAGGCGTTGCCGCCACTCGTCCCACGGGGCCGGTGGAAGGTTCTGGTTGCTCGAACCATAGGAGCGGTGCAGTTTCTCTTCTCTGATCTGGAGGTGTACGTCCAGTATAGGCAGAGACTTATCGGAAAGGTTGGTCTTGTCTGTATTCGGTAAAATTGTTGGCTCAGGCCTGCGCTCAAGTTGCTTCTCTATCTGTTTGCCAAGCTCTGCCCAACGGGTGCTGCGGTCAGCTTTGTTCAGCTGGTTCAGCTCTTTGCCGGGCGCGCCAATTCCCTGGATCTTATTAAGCTTGATGGCTTGGCGGTTGCCCTGACGGTTGGTGTATTCGATCTGATGTATGTCTACGTTGGCGGGCTCAAGGAATACGGGGATCAGCTTTCCTGCATCATGGTTGTGCAGTTTGCCCAGCAGGGCGGGGATTTCCACCTCCTTGATGAATTTTGAGCCCATGAAGGCGGGGGTTATCAATAGCACGGCAGCATCTGACGATTTCAGTCCATCAGTGATCACCCTGTGCCAGTCGTCTCCAGGCTCAATATTGCGCTTGTCGACCCAGAGTTCGATGCGCTTGTCCTGAACAAAGGGGGCAAGAATCTCTTCACACCTCTCCAGATGGACAGGGTTTTTCCGTGCGTAGCTGACGAATACTTTCATCTGATGTGATCCATTTCGTTAAAAGAGGGTGGTGGTTTTTTGGCTCGGCGTTCTTAGAGGAATGAACCGAAATGCCCCTTCTCTATCTGCTCGGCCACCCTCTCACCAATCCGTAACAGATCCTCCATGTCGTCGGTGGAGTCAAGTTTGCTGACACTAACCAGCATTCTCGGCACCTGCTGGCAGGTAGGATCGTTTTAGAATACTTGGTAGCACAAGGAAGATCATCCGCTTATTAACGGAAACCCGTATTGATCAGGCAATGAACGACCCTATTCGAGCTTCAACTGGAAAGGTTTGCTCAGAAGGATTTTGATCTGCTCTGGATCCAGCCAGGGCGCAGCACAGAGCTCCCAAATGAAGGCAAGGGCACCGCGTACTCCAAGCTTGGCATAGAGTCCCTTGAGGCATCGAGCCATCACCGAACCATTGGCGTAGAGTCCATCAAGCAGCAGAAGAATGCGGAGATTAGGGAAAAGCTGTTTGAGTCGGGTGCTCAGACGGTGAAAGGCGCGCTGTTCACAATCCTGTTTGTTGCTGTCGGTATCTCCCTTGGCATATTCAACCTAGAATCCTGTTGACCGCTCCATCCTATGGGCAACGCATTGATTTTAATTGTATTGCCTACGATTGCCTACTTCACTCTCCGGGTGAGTTACACTGCAGGGCGGATAGCACACTTGTAGCAGCGCATTACGGCGTTACAACTCCTTGGAATAGAACCACTATTCCTCATCGTTGTGCCTTGTACTGCACCACCACAAATGCACTCTCCACCCTGCTCAACTGAGGGTTCTAGGTTCAAGAAACTCGCTGAGCAAGGGGATGACCATGCCGTTACGGAAGGAGAGACTCGCCTCCAGCACGTAGACGTAATATTGAGTATGGCTATTTTCTTCCTTACCGTGAGTACGCTGTAGCGGGTTCACATCCCACAGGTGATCTCTGGTGAACTTCTGCGAACCGTCGATAGCGATGGGGTAACAGTTGTTGATGCGGAAGCGGCTAAACTTCTTGCCATGAATCAGGCGCCGGATCAGATCGGCATGGGCTTGCTCGATGTGTTCCACATCGATGTCGCGCAGCAATCGATACAAGGTGTCGGCATGGGGCAGCCTCTCCAGCTCAGGAAAAAACTGCTGTAGGTTCTCTATGAACTGCGGACGGGTCATGGCCCTGTTGACCTCACGCCTAGAGCCAAGCTGGAAGATGAACATCAATAATCCGTAAACCATCAGCAATGTCAATTTGTGTTTGCACTTGCCGGCGTTGCGGAAAAGTAAAGAGACATAAAGAGGACATAAAGAGATGTTAAAGAGAGGACACCCATCAGTTGGCTGGTTTAAGCGGTGGGTGTCCTGTTGTTCTGGCGTCTGTGGCAGTTGCGGCATGATCATCAACGGCCGCCCCGGCCTCGCCTGTCGCACCCTTACAGATACCCTGCCGGGTGAGATTACTCTGTTGCCGCTGCCCACCTTTGAGCTGATCGCCGACCTCTCGGTCAATACCGGCAAATGGATGGGCGCCATGAACCGGCGGCTGGAGAACTGGGTACACCTCAACCGGGAGCCCGATCTCGACCGTCTGGAGGCACCCATGGAGCCTGAGCAGGCGGAGGCGATCTATGAGATGGATCGCTGCATCGAGTGCGGCTGCTGTATTACCGCCTGTGGTACTGCGATCATGCGGGACGGTTTTATCGGCGCCGTCGGCATCAACAAGGTAGCCCGTTTTCGTGCCGACCCCAGGGATCAGCGAGGTGACGATGACTACTACCGGGTGGTAGGTGATGATGACGGTGTGTTCGGCTGCATGAGTCTGCTTGGCTGCCAGGATATCTGCCCCAAAGAGCTGTCGCTGCAAACCCAGATCGCCTTTATCCGCCGCAAGATGGCAATGAAGGGGTTATTTCCTGAGAAATAGGCTGCTAACCCTTGGCTTTCGTATGGGTTGAAATTCCTATCCTTTTTTGTCAAGCCACCTTGACAAGGTTACCCACTGGGTATATAAATCATATTACTTACCTTGGAAGCTCTGCTCCGAGGCGACAGGCCACCCCAGTTGCGGGGTGGCTTTGTCATTTGTGGGCTTAGGAAATGTCACAGAAAGAAGAACGAAGAACGGCTGTCTACATTGATGGTTTCAACCTATATCATGGATGTTTGCAGGGACATGAGCATTATAAGTGGCTCGATATCGAGGCGCTTTGTCACAATCTTATTTCTGATCGTCCGATAGTCTCTATTAAATTTTTTACCGCTAGAATAAAAGCAAAAGCGGCCCGTAGACCTGATGCCGATATCCGCCAAGATGCGTATCTAAAAGCCATTAAACAGCGCTCTAATGGTCGCGTTGAAGTAATCCGGGGCAATTTCCGAAGGGACCAAAAGAAGATGCACCTATGCCGTCCTATTCCCTGCAAACATCACGACAATGGTGGTGATCACTGCCACGGTGATGAAAAAATCGCTGTATGGAAAAACGAGGAAAAACAAACCGACGTTTCTCTGTCCGTACACTTGATCAATGATGCATGGTTAGACCTGTATGACCAAGCAATCATCATTTCCAATGATACCGATCTTGAAGAGGCCATAAAAATAGCCCGTGTGGATCACTCTCCAGGCAAGCCACCAAAGCACGTTGGTGTAATCACTCCCACTGCATGGCCGGGGCGTAAACCAGCAGGAACCCTAGTAAGTGCAGCCAGTTGGCTGAAGGAGGTGAAAGAATCACACCTCCGGGACTCTCAGCTACCAGACACTATCCCTGCCGGTAATAGTGTTCTGTATCGACCACTTGAGTGGATATAGCACCCCGAGACTCGCACCTCTGTTGGGATAAGGATTGAAGCCCGCAGGGGGTGACTCGCATTTTTTTGCGAGGCTCCAGGCGTAGCCCGAAAGCCTGGGCCGAAGGCATCCCCCAAAATAATTTTTAAAACCCGATTCAAAATGAATCGAAAAAAAGTTTCAAACCTTCCCGTCTATTTCGCATAAGAATATGAGTGGAGAAAAGACGATGACAGTCAGCCTGAGCCCCACAGAATTTGCGCTACTACTTGTAATCCTGACGAGGGGCCAGAACCAGGCTCGAGAGGCCTGGGCGCTACGCCTGCCCGTACGACCAGGGGAAAGGAGCAAAGTGAAAAGTGAGGCTCCTGCCGCTCCCTGGGCACTCATTCCGCTTTCTCCTCCAGCCAGACGCGAAGCAGCCGCGACATGGTCATTTCCTCGTCCGCAGCCTTGATTTCAAGGGGGCGGTACAGGGATGCGGGCAGATCGACCGTGATGCGCTTAGTCGGTTCCTCAGCCGCTGCTGGCGCGGGTGCCATCGCCTCGCTCTTGCTGTTTACTGATCGCTGATCAAGTGTCATCTTCTTCCGTGCCATCTTCATATCTCCGTACTTCTTTTTCGGCCGTCCCCTGCCTCTGTTGGTGACACTTTTTGTCGCTCTGATGGTTGTCGCCCTGCTACTTCACACCCTGTTGGCGTTGCGCAAGTTCCCTACCGGCTGGTGCCAGTACCTGGACTATCTGCAGTACATGCAGCACATGCAGCACATGCAGCGTATGCGCCATAGCGACACCAGCCTCTTGATGGTGTAGGTGGCTACCGGTTTTCTGATGTTTTTCTTGCTCCCGCTCATCTCTACGTGATGCTTTCTCAATCTGAACTGATCGGCTCTTACGCCTCTGCCGACCGGGTCTGGAGCGGGCGCTTCTGGCCCCTCTACCTGGTGGTGCTGTTTGCCGTGGAGCTGCATGGAGTGGTGGGGCTTTACCGCTTGGCGGTGAAGTGGAGCCCCTTTGGTGCCACCGATCCCCTGTGTTGCTGCAAACCCAGATCGCCTTTATCCGCCGCAAGATGGCAATCAAGGGATTATTTCCTGAGAAATAGGCTGCTAACCCTGTCATACACTTAACTCAGCGGCTCCTGGTGGTGGACGCTCTCACTCAAACCGATTCTGGATGAGGAGCAGGCGTTGACAATG
>JBEVXT010000729.1:0-57218 GCA_040505955.1 Sedimenticola sp.
AGAGATAACGGTGCAGACTGGGAGGTTCACTCTCCCGCCCTAAATAACTATCCTGAGTAATAAACCTAGCGGTGTCGGGATCATAATAGCGCGCCCCAAAATAGATCAGCCCCGTCTGCTCATCATGCTCCTGCCCAGTAAACACCTGCCGATTAACTGAGCTACCCACCTGATCCCTGATATGCCCCCAGGGATCGAGCCGATAACTCACCTGCAGAGTGCCATCGGCCTGGGTCAGGTTGGTGGTACTACCGAGTGCATCCTGGTGGTAGTACTGGGTGGCGCTGCCGTCGTTGAGGCTGATCAGCTTATCGGCGTAGCGGTAGTGGGCGAGCAGTTGTCCGTTTTGGTTGTGCTCTTCAAGCACCGCTTCCTGGTCGTAGTAGTAGTGTACATCGCCGCGCTCACTGCCGAGGTGGCGGATGCGCTGGCCTTTGTAGTTGTAGTCGTATTGGCCGAGGAGGTTGGTTTCGACGTTGGGCGGGCCGCGCTGGGTCTGTACCAGCTGGTCGCGGCTGTCGTAGATGAACCGGGTCGATTCGGGGGTGACTTGAGTGTTGTCCTGCTTTTGCAGGGTGTTGCCGTTGTTGTCGTAGTGGTAGTCGATGTCGGCGTTTTCTAGGTTGTCACCGATTTTTGTTACCCAGTGGCTGTCGTCGTATTGGTAGTTGCGGTCAGTCAGCAGGGTGTTGTTGCCGTCGCGTTTCACTTCAACGGTTCGGTTACCCACACCGTCAAGGGTGTAGCCGGTGGTTTCGCTGCTGTTGTCGCTTTTTGTCAGGGTGAACTGGGTGAGTCGGTCTGCGTCGTCGTATTCGTAAACGGTGGTCTCGAGCTCTCCGTTCTGGGTCTCTTGCTGTTTGCTGCGGTTGCCGTTGCTGTCGTAGCGGTAGACGTACTGGGATATGAGGCCCTGATCGGCCGTCTTTTGGGTGATGATCTTTTTGGTGCGATAGGCATCATCGTAGCGGTAGTAGGTATCGGTGCCGTTGGGGTGGATGACCCGTTTTTTGCGCCCATCGGGGTAGTACTTGAAGCGCGTTGAGCCCTCAGCGGTGGTGGCGGTTTTGACCTGGTTTCTTGGGGTGTAGCTGTATTGGGTGCCACCTGCCGGGCTGTTCACCTGGGTACGGTTGCCGTTGTTGTCGTAGGTGGTGGTGATGGTGAGTCCGCGCTGGGTGGTGCTGCTGAGGCGGTCGAACAGGTCGTAGCTCTGTGTGGTCTGGTCGGTTTGGGTGCCGCTTGGGCCGCTCTTGCTCTCGGTGATGGTTTCGAGGTTGCCGTTGCCGTCGTAGCCGTAGACGATCCCGGTGGTGTCAAGATAGGGGCCGTTGGTGGGGGGCAGTGTGGTGGTGATCAGGCGATCAAGCAGATCATAGCCGTAGCTGAACCTTTGGCCCTTGGCATCGAGGGTGCTGGTGCGGTTGCCGTTTTTGTCGTAGCCGTAGGTGACGGTGAGGTTGCCTGTACTCTTGTGCTGGATGTGGGCGATGCGCCGGTCCAGGTCGTCGTATTGGTACTCGACGGTTTTGCCCTCGGCGTCGATCTGATGGGACAGGTTGTCACGGGCATCATATTGGTAGACGGTGGTGTGATTGAGGCTGTCTTTGGCCTCTTTCAGGCGGTTGTGGGCATCGTAGGCGTAGGCCCATTTGAGGCCCAGGGGTTGCCGGGTCTCGGTTTTGTTGCCGTTTTTGTCGTAGGTGTAGCGGGTGGTCTCGTTGTTGGGGTTGGTACGGCTTTGCAGGCGGTTCTCGCCATCGTAGGTGTAGGTGGTGGTCTTGGCGTTCTCATCGATCAGGGTGTCGAGGTTGCCCACCGCGTCGTAGGTGTGGCGGATGCTGCTGTTATCCGCATGGGTGATCACCTCCGGCCGGTTACGCGGGGTGTAGCTAGTGTTTGTGGTGTTGTTTTCGGCATCGGTCACCTGGGTGAGGTTGTTGTTGCCGTCGTAGCCGTTGGTGATAAGGGTGATGCCACCCTTCTCGCTGCTTGTCAGCCGATCCAGCAGGTCGTAGTGGTGGGTGGTGGTGTGCTCTCTTCTGTCGGTCTCGCTCTTGAGTGCGCCGGTGGGGGTGTAGGTGAAGCTTTGGGTGTAGCCCAGGGGCGCGGGGGCGGTCTCTTGTTTGAGGCGGTTGAGCCGGTCATAGGTGGTGGTTGTGGTATGCCCTCGGCGGTTGGTGTAGCTGAGTTTGTTGCCCGCCTGATCGTAGCTGTAGTGCTGGGTATACGCTAAGGGATCGGTGATCAGCTCCACTTCGTTGAAGGCGTTGTAGCCATAGAGGGTCGCAAGCTGGGGCTCACCCGCGCCATAGGGGGCGGTCTCGAGGGTGAGGTTGCCTTGGTTGTCGTAGCCCTTACGGATGCTGCGTTCGCCCGCCTCGCTGATGAGGATGGGGCGATCGAGGTTGTCGTAGTCGGTGGTGGTGACGTAGTCTCGGGCATCGGTCAGCGCGGTGAGGTTGCTATTGGCATCGTAGCTGTAACGCAGACTGCCGCCATCACCCAGGGTTTTGCTGGTGACCCGCTCAAGAATGTCTTTGCGTGTGACCCGCTCGATGTTTCCGGCGTCGGTCTCGGTGATGAGCAGGCCGCCGTTCTCGTAGGTGTAGCGGGTCAGTTCACCGCGTTGGTCTTCGACCTGTTCGGGCCGGTTGAGTGCGTCATATTCGGTGGTGACACGGTTGCCGCGCGGGTCGAGGATGGAAGCGAGGTTGCCGTTGTCGTCGTAGCCGTAGGTGGTGGTGTAGGCATCATTGGCCGTGTGGTAGCGCTGCTCGGTTGCTTTGCGGTTGTTGCCGTCGTAGGTGTATTGGGTTTTACCCTCGCCTTCGTTGAGCGTCTGGGCCAGATTGCCCGCGCCATCATAGGCCCACAGGTAGACGCCTCCCTCGGCATCCGTGCGTTTTTTACGCTGGTTGCGCCCGTTGTACTCGAACTGGGTGAGCTGTTCGCCTGCGCTGCTCTGGTTTTTCTGCCAGCGCAGGTTTTTCTCGTTGTCGTAGCCCTGTTCGCTGATGCGGTCGCTCTCCCCCATCCCACCCACGCGGGTGCTTTTTGTCAGGCGGTCGAGGTTGTCGTAAACATAGGTGGTGAGGTGGCCGTTGTAGTCTTTGGCTTCGATCAGGTTGCCGACCAGATCGTAGTCCATGGTTTTGCTGATCTGATCGCGGTTGGTGGTGGAGGTGCGCTGGTTGAGGGCGTTGTAGCCGTGCTGGGTAGGCCGGCCTTTCCAGTCGCTCTCTTCGATCAGGTTGCTGTTGGCATCGTAGTCGAAGGTCTGGGTGGCACCGGGGAGTTCCGGCCCGCTGCGTTTGACGCTGCTCACCCGGTCACGTTGGTCGTAGGTGTAGTCGAGAGTGAGGCCGTAGCGGTTGACCTCTTGGGTCTTGTTGCCCTTGGCGTCGTAGGCGAAGCTGCTGGTGCGGTCATCCGGGTCGCGCTGTTTGATCAAGCGGTCGAGGGGGTCGTATTCGAAGGTGGTGGTGTGGCCCTTGGGGTCGGTTTTTGAGAGTAGAAGTCCTTTGAGGCCGTACTCGGTGGTGCTTGGGGCGGTCTCTGGCCGTTTTACCGTGGCGGGGTTGCCCTGGCTGTCGTAGGTGTAGGTGGTTGTGTTATTCAGTGGATCGGTGGCGGTTTTTACTTCGCCGCTGCTGTAGTAGCTGTACTCGGTGGTATAACCGTCACCATCGGTGGCGCTGAGCAGGTCGCCGTTGGCGGAGTTGTAGCTGCGACTGAGGGTGTTGCCGTTGCGGTCGGTGCGGCTTTTTAGGCGGCTGTATTTCTGCTCCCATGTGGAAGTGGTGACCTTGTTGTAGGGGTCGGTCTCTTGGGTGACGTTACCTTTGGCGTCGTAGAGGTAGGTAAATGTGTTGCCACGGGCATCGGTGCGCGAGGTGACGAGGTTGTCGTCTTTGCCCTCGTCGATGGTCCAGGTCATTAGGGTGGTCTTACCGGCGGGTTCGCGGATCTCCAACGGGTTGCCGAAGAAGTTGAGCAGGTACTCGGTAAGGTTACCCCGGCCGTCGGTGACGGTTCTGCGGTTACTGTTACTGTTGCCGTTGCTGAAGCTGTAGTCGAACGTCGGCGGGCTGCCCGCGCCGGGATAGGTGACGCTTTTTGCCACCTCTTCGTCGGCAAGCTCCTGGATAAAACTCCCCATGGCGGCGGGAACGCCGCCGGGGGGGTGGAAGCCGTACTCGGTGGTGTGGCCGTTGGGGTCGGTCAGGGTGGTGAGGTTGTGGTCGTCATTCTCCAGCAGCGGGGTATAGGCGTAGTGCTCTATCGATGCACCTGCAGGAGCGGTGGCGCCCGCTTCATTACAGGGGTCGGTGGGGACGGCTGTGGGCTGTCTGACGGCGGCGATCAGCAGCCCTTTGTCGTTGTAGTGAAAGGCGGTCACGCCACCACCGGTGGCGGTGACCTTGAACAGCCGTGGCTTGCCGCACACTTCGCCGTACTCGAAGCCCAGGGTGCGGCCGCTGTCGTCGGTGACTTGGGTCACCCGTTGCAGGGGCTCCTGTGCTCCGCCGCCGTAGTGCGCCTGGGTGATGTTCAGGCGGTTGCCGTTGCGATCCTCGATCGATGACAGCGGCATCGGCGTGCGTCCGCCAGCCCGCTGAAACGCGTACTTTGTGCCGTCTTTGCTGGTAAAGCGGTAGCCATCGCCAGTCGCTTCGAGGGTGCCGTGGTGGCCCCGTTGGGCGTACCAGACCGCACCCTGTTTTTTGAACAGACCGCCGTTGCTGACCGAGATCAGGGTCGGTTCGGTGTCATCGGGCTGTAGCTCCGACGGCCGTAGGAAGCGCTCACGGCTGTTGATCACCCACTCGGGGGTGTAGTGGTACTCACTCAGGTCACCGCCCCACCCCAGTACCCGTAGCTGTACGCCCCAGTTGTGGTTCCACCCTTCGCCCAGCAGGCTGTCGTTATCACTGGAGCCGGCATTGGAGTAGCTGCGGCTGAACGCTAACTCGGGCCCACGCCCTTTGAGGGCCAGGTCGCTGCGCTGGAGGCTGAGTGTGCCGGTCTGTATTTTGACGTTGTGGTGGATGATCTGGCCGAGCATCTCGCCCCGGTAGGTGTGGTGCAGGTCGCCGGGGATCTCGACTTCGTGGAGGTAGCTGCCGGCGCTACCAAAATTATCCACTGCGCGGGCTTTGATGCGGAGGTAGAAGTCGTTGCCCTGACGAGGCAGCAGGTTCATCGCTTCGATCTCTGCGTAGGTCAGTACAAAGTGGTACTGCCCCGCTACCAGCCCGGTTTCGGAGATCAGGGTGGCCTGTTCGTTGCGCTGGGGGTCGAGCACGACGACGTCGACACGGGAGGGTTGGGTGACGGCGAAGTTGAACACTTTGTAGCCGTCGGTGATGTCATTGCCAGCGCCATTGCTCTGGGCCGGGTTGAACTGCCCCTGATGGACGCTGCGGGTGAGGGTGATGGGGGCGGCGGAGGCCGATAGCAGTGGTACGCCTGCCAGTTCGTAGAGTCTGTTCTCGCTATCGCCGTTGTCTGTCAGCAGGAGGGTGAGGTAGTCGTCGCGGGTGAGGCGCGACAGTATCTCGGGATGGCGAGCCAACACGCCCTGGATATCTTCGAACGTCGCTTCTTCGGTGAGGCCGTATTGGGCGGCCAGTTCGCTGTAGCCCAGTTCGAACAGCAGTTCCCGCAGGGCACCAAAGCGTTCCAGTTCTTCGAACCTGGCGCGGTCAAGTTGGTAGTTGAGATCCACTTGGGTGGTGGTTCGGCCCAGGTCGCTGTCGAAGGCGGTTTTGACGTTGAGTTGGTTGACCAGAAACTCAAACACTGAGAACTGCATCTCCGGCCGGTAGGGCCAGTGGTAGATGGCGTCCACGTCGGTGATGTTGCTAAGGCCGTCTTCTCGGGCGTATCTTGCTCTGTTGCGTGCTTCGCGGGTGGCCGCTTCGTCGAGGATCGGTACTCTGAAGGGGACGTAGTTTTTGGGGCGGTAGCGCAGGGGGCCGTCACCGGCACCAGTTCCGGCGCTCTGCCACTCCGGATAGCCCGAGACGTGAACGTAGAGGTGTTCGGTGCCGAGGATGTCGCCGTTGAAACGGATCACTTCGAGGTGCTTGCCCGGGCTGATGCCGAACTGCTGCACTTCGCCCCCTTCGACGCTGTTGGCGCTGGTCACTTTGGCCAGCCTGCCGGTGTATCCCTCCAGGTCGTCCGGCAGGGGGGTGCCGTCGTGGTCAAGCCACTCGGTGCTGAGGGTGATCAGGGTGTCGCTGGTCAGGGCGCTGCCTTCAAAACCGATCAGGTGGTTACGCTGTTGATCTTTGCTCTGCCCCGCCTCTACGCTGTAGACACGCTCGGCGCTGATCTTGAGGTTGGGCGCTTCCATGAGGATCGGTGCAATGGCGAAGTCGAGCATCCCTGCGTCCGCTCCTTCGATGGTGGCGGTCTGTGTGCCGATGTAGCCACTGGGGCGGTTGATGGCGATCAGTTTGATCTGTTCGCCGGGGCGCAGGGCGTCGAAAGTGCGCCCACTTAGTTCGTCCGGTACCGCCAGTGCTTCCTGCCATTCGGCTCGGGTGCCGTTGTGGCGCCAGCTGTTGCGTGTGCCCCTCTCACCGGGAATACGTACGCGGTAGTGGAAGCTGTTGTCCGAGCGCCTGATCTCCATCTGTTTGGGATTGCCATACCCATTTCCCATCCCCTCGATTTTGGTGATCAGGGTGCCGTTGGAGACGCGGTAGAGGTAGAGGTCGGTCTCTTTAAAGTCTGCCTCGCTGATGCGCTGTAGCAGCCCTTGTGGGCGCAGGTCCGGGGCGTTGTCGGCCCGTCGAATCAGATCTGGGGCGGTGGGGTTGCCCTCCTCGTCCACTGTACTGCGACCCCCCAGGTAGACGCCGACGTTGTCGCCGTTTTGTATTACTTGGTCGTAGTGGCGGTCGTTGTCGAGGTCGAGGTTCCAAGGGGCGCTCGCGCCGCCCGGCGGAGGGGTGTAGTGGTACTGAGTCTCGGCTGCGATCGGTACGGTCTGTCCCTCGTTCACCAGGCCGCCGAGGCCCCCCAGTTGCACCACGTCCACATAGAAATCCACCGGGGTGTAGGGGATGGCCATGGAGGCGTGGATGCCGATGGCGTTGACCTGGGCCATCAGCGCCCCCAGGGAGTGCCCCGGGGCGCGCAGGTGGTAACCCGTGCAGGTGTAGTGGTAGGGGTGGGTGAAGTAGTAGGTGCCGATGGGGGTCGGCGCCTGGGGGTTGTAGCTGCGGTAGGCGAGTTGTGACTCGAAGAAGAACGAGTGGCTGTAGGAGAAACCGGGACAGGGGGGGATGTAGAAGCTGGTACGAAACACCCCCGCCTCGTCGGTGATGTCGGCACCCATGCCATAGGGCATCGAGGCCTGCACCATGGCGCCGGAGACCGGCCCAAGGATTTTGTCTCCCCGGTTCCAGATACTGTCGGACAGGTTGCCCTGATCATCTTCGTAGAAACCCGCTTTGTAGCCGATGTTGTGGCGCGAGCTGTAGAGCACTTGGCCCTGCTCGCCGATCAGCAGGGATTTTATATCGGTACTCAGGTTGCGCAGGTAACCCGGGCGCAGGTCAACCGCACTGCGGTAGAGGATGGCGCCATCGGCTGGCGGCAGCAGGCGGGGGTCGGCGATGGTGGTGTTGTGACGCACCAGTACGCTTTTGATGCTCTCCGAGAGGTTCACACGGGGAACCGGTAGTTCGAGGAAGGAGGCCCCTACCCCGTCCCAGTTGCTTTTGGGCACTTTGATGCGACCGGGATCACGCCCTTTGTACCCTTCGGCCGACATGACCACCGCGCCCTGATAGGCACCGTCTCCGACGTGCTCCTGGCGGAACTGCTGGAAGTGGTCGTAGAGACCCCGGTAACTCTCTCCGGAGATAACACGGGCGTTCTCGTACTCGCCTACGGCTTCTCCTATGTCGTTGACAAACTCGCCACTCTGGTTGACTTCGGCATAGATCGGTTTTTGGTTGGGACCGAGCACCAGGCCACGGGTGATGACGTGCCCGGACTTGGGGATCACCTCGGCCACACTCTCCAGCGCTACGCTCAGCAGGCTGATTAGGAGGATCAGCAGGAGGGGGAGAGGCGCAATGCGTGTGTGACTAGGCATTATTTTTTTCTGTTTTGTCCGTTGCATCTTTTTAATTCTTTTATCCGGCCTACAGGTGTCTGCAGGCATCAATCCATTGGTAGTTGTTTGATTATCGTGATCAGCGCTACTGTTCGGCCAATTCCAACTCGGTACGCAGGATATCTATACTGCTGATATCTCCATCACGATACCGGCGGAGTATCTGTTGACCCTCTTCACTGACCATTGCATAGCCGATATAGTCCAGGCTCTGCAAAGGAAGTTTGCCAACACTGCTCACTTGTTGATCCTGAATTTCACCTATACCGGTCACTTCGATAAGTTTTGTGCTGCTGTTAAAACCGAGTATCGCCACCAAAGTGTCGTTGGGCGGAATATAACCCAGATCACCATCCAGCCTTGGCATAAGCAGGGTGATGCCGGTATCACCATTGATGCTGATACCACTTGGCTGTACACCGTACATCCAGGCGGGTACTACTGATCCGGAGGCTGAGAACGAAAGCTCGTGTCCCTGCAGGAACTGTACATGCACGTTGCCTTTGTCGAAACCGTCCGGGAATAGCAGGTCGGCTTCGCTGAGATCCAATGTCATATTGCCGCGGGCAAGTACGGTTTGAGCACCACCACCGCTGATCTGTTGAAAAGGTATTGAGCGGTTGAGCATGGGCAGTAGATGAGTAACACCGACATTCAAGCGTTGCGCCTGTAGATTGACCCAGCTGTCTGTTGTTCCATACTGCGGGTTTTTCATATTGGGATTGACTATCAGTTGATAGCGTCCATCACGCATATTCCGGGCTGCTTCTCCACGTATCTGGAAGATATAGTTGCCGTTATTGTCTGTAGTTGCTGCCAAACCGAGTTCCGGCATGGCGAGTGTAATGCCCTGCTGTTGTGTGCGCGTTTGATCAACGACAACACCTGAAAGCGTTGTCGGTTGCGGCTCTACAGTGAAGGCGAAGCGCTTCATCTCCTCTCCGTCATAGATCACATCCACCAATATATAAGCGCCATAGTGAAGACGCTCAGCCGGATGGAAAGTAACGTAGCGATCAGTGGGGTAGTAGGCCATCACCCCTGCAACAGGTTCCATATCCTTATGCACCTGGATGATTGAGGGCTGAGGAATACCGCCAAATCCCGCTCCTTTCTGTTTTGTCAGATCATAGGTCTCCCCGTGGACGGTTTGACGTACATTGATCTGCAGTCGCTCTGTCTCTATTGGACGGTTGAAATAGAGGGCGACAAAACTGTTCGGTTCGGTATTTTTTTCGGCATTGAGAGGGATGTGACGATCCACCGTAAGAGGCAGCAGTGACAAGTCTTTCAACTGTATGCCGGTTGAGGTGGATGTCAGAACCTCACCATTGGCATCCGCTATCGATACGGTGATGTTGTGCCGACCGGTTGTCTCATTGGTGATCCAGCGCCCGTATGCCATGTTGCCATCAAGGTTCATAGGTTGTGCCGCTACGTCGTCCAACGCCATGGTTACCTGATAACCTGCTTCCAGCTGACCCATTCGGGCAACGACTTCTATGCCGGTGCCATCGGCATCAGCCAATATCTCTTCATCCGGCCGTGGGCTGAGCATTTCAATGGTCACCGGGCTGTCTGCATTCAATAGCACTGTTTTGCTGGTGCGGTTGCCTGCCAGATCCCACGCTTCGAGAGAGACTTCTGTCTCCTCTCCGATGGGTAACTTGAGGGCGCTGTCGAAGAGGTACTCTCCCACTGTGGTGCCGGGGTTAAGGGTGATCCCTGTGCCGTTAATGCTGAACCCCGCCAGGTTGCTGTCGCTGACGCTACCGTTGAGAATAAAGGGGTTCTCAAGCACGCGGTTGACGATGGGGGCTTCGCTCAAACCACCAGTGGTTAATGCTATAACTGGAGCGTCTGCGTCACAGACAAAGCTGATTGTCTTGGTAGTGGATCTGCCGCCTGCATCGGTGACAATGAAATCCACCTGGGTGATACCGCCATTGCATTCGGCAAAATTCAACTGGTACTTAAAGCTCCCACCCGTATCACCCTCTCCTTTCAACTTGATGGATTCTCCGTTTACGGCAAGTGTTGTGCCTTCTCCACCATTGGCAAGACCGGTAATGGTAATTGAATCACTGTTTATCGTAGTTTCTGAGCTGTGGCTGGTAATCTCCAGCTCGGGAGCGGGGATCACTTCAGGTGCAGGCGGACTCTCCCGGTACTGAACAATGGCGACAGCTTCGCTGTTACCGATGGTGGTCTCAGCCCGGACAATCAGTTGATTGTAACCATTCATCAAAAGAATATCGTCAAAGAAGAAGTGATAAATGCCCTCTTCTTCCCCGGCAATCGCAAGTATCTGTTGATCTGCAAATACAATGCGAATCTGCTCTGCAGGTAAACCGGAGTAGACAACGCCTGTCAGTGTGATTCTGGCATCGTATACAACATCGCCCTGTGCGGGGGATTCAATGACCAACTCAGGCGCCAGTGAGACCGTTCGTTTGATGGAGAGATCGACACGGGTGGTGTTACCCATCAGATCGTCGGCTGTCACCTTAATCAGGTTTATGCCCTGCTCCAACGGCAGTTCACTTGAGAAGCTGCCGTTTTCTCCCTGCACCACACCAAACGAGAGGCCGGGAAAACGATCTGATGAGATGGAGATAGCGTCAATACTGGTATGCTTATCGATGGCCGCCCCCATCAAGAGAAAGTTGTCGGCATCGATAGTCCGCTCCAATGGGCCGTCAATGGTCAATTCAGGTGGTGTGGTATCCTCAATCAGTCGGAACTTATGCTCGACGCTACGCTCTGCCACTGTCGATTCACTGATTATCAGTATCCAATCTGTATCGACTACTACGGGTATTACCAGCCGGTAACGGCCATCAGCACTCTGTGCTGTCACTTGCTGATTACCATCTGTAGTGCGGGCAGTGATGGACACGGGACCAACAGCCTCAAAGTATTGGCCGCTCAGGGAGATTCGGCCCGGCATATTGATTACCCGCTCAACTACACCCAGGCCGTCATCCACACCCTCCTCTATGGTCATAGTCAAAGGGGGCAGTGCAGGCAACTGTACTGAGGTGCTTATGGGGCCGATGACCTCTATTGCTTGTTGAGTGAATGGATCAACAAAGTCTGCAATTGTTGCCAGTTGGTACTTATAGACGTTATACCATAACGCCCCCATATCCAGGTATGCTATGCCGTCTATTTTGGTTAAAGGTTCAGCCGGTAGATTACCCAGCCCCCGATAGATCTGGTAGCGGAAACCTGCGGACTCACCCCAGGTAATCAAACCATCGGCACCCTGTCGCAGTGTGGTGAGCGCAGAGACAGGTGTCTGATTGTAGGCCACAAAGAAAGGTATCTTTTCACCCTCCTCGCCGATGACACCTTTGTGATCCACCGCAACAATCCGATACCGGTAGCCGTTTCCGTTACTCACGTTCTCATCGACATAAGAGAGCGCGTCAAGGGGCTCACTATTGAGCTTTATGGCACTTACCCCATCAACACCTGTACGGTAGAGGTCGTAGTATTTCAGATGCAGTTGATCAGCATGTGCATCCCAGTTCAATGCCACGGAGGTACCGTTGAGCTTAGTCTGAAGGTTTTCTACTTGGGCCAAACGCCAACGAGTCGGGTCACTCGGATAGGTATCGACAATATCTGCATACCCATCGGCATCTGTATCCAGCTTCAGATTGACTTCGACCGTATCGGAGTAGTTTTTGGCATAGTCCTGAACTGTAATCTGAACTTTTGGAAGTAATGCGGTAATAGGTACCACGGGTGTGCAGTTGATACGGGTCCCATCGTCGATGCAATTGGCATCGACAACGTTACCATCGATAAGTATACGGGTGTGCGATGGGCTGACACCCCACCCTTGATCGGCGACCTGCAGCTGAAAGAGCTGTTGAGGAGTAACAAGTCCCTCATTGACGGGGGATACAAGTGTTGCAGTAGGTGCGTAGAGGTCGCCACTAACCACCAGTTGTTTCATATCATCCAGGTCATTCAACTGACTGAATTGTGAACTCCCATCAGCACTGTAGTAGGCCAGCTGCTGGTCATCATGGCGTTTGACCAGGGTGGTCTCCCACCAGAAATAGAGTACCCACTTACCCTTACCGTGCTTGCGGCCTCTATGATCTTTATCGTCGTCCTTGTCTCGCTTTTTGTCCTTGCCATGATGATCGTCACGCTTGCCTCGCTTCTTTCCTCTATCATTATCATCATCATCATGTTTGCCCAGCCCTCTCTTCTGCCATTGATGGCCTGGTAGGTGTAGCGGTGGATACCAATCCTGTAAATTACTATTACAGACAAATGGAATATTCCATCTGTCTGCCCATATCCATTCGGAGCGCAGTATTTGTCTCTTTTCCCATTGCACCTGCTCACCAAGAACCCAGAGTCGATGGTTGTTGACATCAGATGCGATAGCATCGATTTCGTGCCAGTTGTTCTGCTTCAGGTCAATCGTTTGCTGCAGTTCACCTACTGAGGTTATGCGCTTCAGCGATAACTCATCGAGCAGCCATAGATGCCCCGTACCGTCAGGACTTATCGCATCCATCTCCTTCTCACTTCGATAAGTTTCTGTACCCTCACGATTAAATTTAAGCAAGCCGTCATCCAGTCGAACCCATAGCTCACCCAGCTTTTGATCAAAGGTGATATCTTCCACCTCATCCTTTTTTGTGAGGTCTATCTGATTGATGAGTTCCGCACTCTCATCCAGATAAAATATTTTGTGTTCAGACGCAGCCCAGATACTTGCCCGTTGTATATCAAATGCCACGCTTCGTATGGATTTGATCTCGCTGTTTCTTGCAAGTAGTTGGCCTGTAGGGGATATTTTGAGTAGACCAATCTCACTGCCAATCCACAAAACACCCTTTTGTTTATCGACAGCTAATCCGGTGCCGTGATGTTCAATTTTATGACTATCTTTTTTAGCTCCCTTACGATACTTCTTGTAGAGATCAGAATATTCAGAAAGCTGATTTTTTAACGCTTTGTATTCAGCCTTGTAAATCCGCTCTCTATCCCGCTTTAGTTGTTTATATTCAGCTTCCTTGGCTTTCTCTTCACTCTGGTATTGCTTCTTATGCTGCCGCTCTTCTTTACGTGATGCATGGCGGTTATCTCTACGCCATTGCTTATACGCATCCTTGTGCTGCTTTCTCCATGCGTCATATACCGTCTTTTGATCTTTTTTCCAATGACTGTAATTTTCCTTCAGTAGGTGAACTTTCGCTTGGTACTCATCAACAAGTGCCTTGTACTGAAGCATCAGTTGGGTCGATTCCAGAGGGATATCAATATTGAGTCTCGGGCTACCGTCAAACCCATAGGATTCAATTCTAGCTTCCTTTGTCAATATCCATATGACATCTCTCTGATCATCCAGTGCGATAGCCTTTGCTTTTCTGACATCGGGTATCACCACCTCAAGTGCTGCACTGTTTTCGTTTAGCTTCCATGCTGCTCTCTTTCCACTAACCCATAGTGAGTGATCAGGGGTATCTGCAATAGCGGATATTGATAGCGAAGTCATGAGATAAAGCAGTGTAAAAACAGCAACGCGCAAAGGTACATTCAAGATGTACTGCAGTGCATCGCGGTTAACGCTTACTCTCTTCCTGTGGTGCATAATTGAAAGTCTGCCTATATTCCTAGTTCAAGTATTCAACTTGAGTTGTTTTTATGATTTCTGTTGAGAGTTGTTTGATTTGCTTCTTGAGCTGTATAGGCACCAATGTCTTACGAATCTCCGCCAACACCTGGGTCAAAGGTCTTACCGGCAACATCTTCTTGCCATTCAGTCTGGCAATGACAGGGCTGCCATCCTGAAGAATAATCTCCGATGTCTGTTTAGGTTCAAGACCCTTCAAGAGGCTAGCCAGCTTGGCATCCAGCACCTTTAATGCCCCCCTACCCTGGCGATACCCAATAGCATGCCCCTCACTCTTAAGCTTTTCTGATAAAACAGACCAGTCAGTAGATGAACGAGCCTGTTGTAATGCTGTGAGGAGTCTCTTACGCTCCTCCCCCGCTGCTGTCGTGTTGCCTAATAACAGTTCATATTCATACAGGGTCTTCTGCCCAAAACGTTCTGGGTGTTTGCTGTAGTATTCAGCCGCCATCTGATCGGTGACCGGCTGTGGCTCTGTGTTGGCATTTAAGTATGCCTTGGCTAGAAGCCGTTCACGGTAATTGGATACTTTCAAATCCAGTGCCCTCAACTCTTCGGCGCTCAACGTTTTTTCAGCATGAATCGCCATGGCCCGACTGGCTACCAGGCTCTCCAGTACTTTTTTCCGGCTTTGCTTATCCAATAGGGCTGACTGCCGGGCACCAAGCATCTTCTCAATGGCACTGTTGAGGTCATAACGGCTGATTATCCGGCCCTCGACATCGGCAAGGCTGATCTCTTCACCGGGTAACAGGCTTTTACTATTACCAGCTTTGGTTGCATCTGTTTTCTGTTGTGGCAGGCCTTCATTTTCAGCCTGTTTATCACGCTCCTGACAACCAACAAAAAACAGCGATAAAAGGAGAGGGGTGACCCTCATAGCCGCAGTCATTCTCAACATGCCATCAACCTTCCTTGTTGACCTTGATCTGCTCACGAAGCTGTTTGATCTCTGCTGCCTTTACTTCATTTCTCAGGCGATAGCGGATATCCCCCTTAACTCCATCGAGTGACTGTTTAACCACGGCAGGTCCATCGGTCACTTTTACAATGTGGAATCCAAAAGGTGTCTCAAACGGCTCCGATACTTTCCCGGCTTCAAGCTCAAAAATAGTTTTAGAGAATTTTGGGTTGATCGAGCCCTCTTTCATCCAACCGAGATCACCCCCCTTTTTGGCGGATATGGCATCTTCCGAATAGTTTTTCGCAACTGCTGCAAAGTCATTACCCTGAATCAGTTTTCCATGGGCTTCCTGAGCTACAGTTAACTTCATTTTTCGCTCAGTCTCCGTCATATTTTTATGAGTGCGAAACAGCATGTGAGAAACACGCACTTTTTTCTTCTCATACTCTTCAGCATGGCTAATGTAGTAACTCTTGACTGTATCTTCAGTTACTTTTTCACGCAGCAACTTTTCAAAGTAGCGACTAATGAGCATCTCTTTACGAAATTCATCGAGTTCGGCTTGAATCATTGCATCATCAAGCCTATCGCTCTTCTCGATAGCAGCAGAGAGCGCCTCTCTCTCCAAATACTGGTCAAGTAGTGCCGTCCGACGTTTTTCATCCTTTGCCGGTAGGCGTTTGAACTTTAAATAAGACTCAAACTGAGTTGATGAAATCGACTTATCGCCCACTTCTGCAATGCTGTTCTCTTTGTTGGCATTGCAGGCCGTCAAAAGGAGTGACAGGCCGATCAGTGTTCCAATATTTTTCATAGCTTGTTTTCCAAATACTTTTCTTTGCATCTCATTTTCCTATATATAGAAGTGGCTGCTCAGGGCAAGGGGGCAGGCAAGAGTACAGGCAATACACTGTCCGCCGCCGCTTCCACCTCACTTTGATTATCAATTTCCGACTGGTCGATATCATCTATGATGACACGATCTTCACCAAAGCTGACCTTGGCTCCATTGGTAACGGTTATTCTGCTGAATTGGTAAACACCCACCAGTTCGTAGCCGATATAACCGGAGAGGTCATCGGAGGTCTCAACCACAAAAGAGTCTTCATCATTGGAGATAATGGTGTAGAGGCTGTTGCCCGGCCCATTGGCATCCAGATCGACCTGTAGGCCATCGATTCCCCAACCCAACTCAAGGTCGGTCGGTCGCCAGGTGCCGTTTGTGGTATCGATGGTGATGAGCCATGTGCCGTCACCTTGGTCTGTGACGTCATAGATTGTGTGGCGGCCGACGCTGCGGATGGGGGTGCTGCCGGCACCGTTATATCCGTAGTAGTTGGATCCCTGAACTGTGAGGTGTCCATTGGGCAACGTCGGTGATTGCTGGTAAATAGTACCACCGCCACTTATATCACTATTTATGCTGTCACCTTTTGCTTCAATAACTCCTTCGTAGCTAAGCTCAACATCCGCTTTGAGGGCAATTCTACCCCCTCCCCCTCTGTTGTTAATCGAGTAGGTATATATGGTGTGTCCACCGTTTACTCGAAGAACTCCTAATGCACTTCCGGTAATGGTGTCAGCCTCAATATTTATCGAGCCACCGGCACCACCAAGGGAGTTACTTTCACCCATAGCTGTGATAGTGCCATTGTGTATAAACTTTGCAGACTTAGCTATCAACAAGCCGCCACCAGCACCGTTATAACCTCCACTACCTGCAAAATATGGATCCTCTAAGCGCCCATAGGTGCAGTCATCCGTAGCGTCTGAAGACATTCCTCCGTGACAACTATTTCGCACTCTGTATTCAAAATCCGGCCCGGAGTAGTAATTTTCTGTATACCCCTTAGCATCCAAATTAATATACCCATTTTCATGAAGCGTGATATTACCTCCGGCAATTATCTCCAGGCCATAGACTCTTTTTCTAACTCTATCTGCAATGAATGTTGTCAGGGTACCTCCAAGCAGGGTCATATCAGCGGTGAGATTGATCTTTTCGGTAGTAATTGTCCCGTCATCTAGAATCATGTCAGAACCACTGATCTCTGCGGCTTCAAGCCAGCTGTTATTGGCGAGTGCGACTTGATTTGTAGCCAGAAGCTTTCCGCCTACAAGCATCTTGCTGTCACCTGTCAAGGTAACTGAGGAGGCGCTTTCAAGGTTACCCGTTACGTTGAGTTGACCTTGAAGAGAGAGCGTCACAGGCCCCAGGGTAGTCTGCAGTGAGTTCAGTTTAAGTGTGCCCTGTGACAGATAGAGTTCATCAATAACAATTGAATCTCTGATTTCAAGTTCTGTATCCGCCGTCAGGTTGTAAATCAATCCTGCCATTGAGCTTTGATCAATACTTCCCACAGAGAGAGTCGACCAGTTATCCAGAGTAGCTGTGCCCATCGGGGATATTTCAACTCTGTCCTCACCAAAGTCAACCTGGCCACCGTTGGTTACCACCAGACCATCGAGACGGTGAACCCCCACCAACTCCTTGCCGATGAGATTTTGATTGATGAGGTCATCAGTTGTCTCAATAATCAGATACTCTTCACCGTTGTCCGTTACCTCATAGAGGGGTTGGTCCGGGTTTGCTGCGTCGAGGGATACCTGATGACCAGCCAGATCCAGACCGTGAATGGGGTTCCAGGTTCCACCGGTCGACTCATCCTCCCCTTTGAGGGTATGTACCGTAAGTTTGTAATGCCCTCCAAAATCACTGGGGTAGTCTCTTTCCCCCTGAATGACCTCCGAATATTCCAATTTTTCATCTTCAGCGGCCACCACTACAAAATAATCTCCGGCTTCCAAATAACGGCTGCGGCTCATGATATGCCACTCAGAGGAACCATATTCTGTCATCACGGAACTGTATTCTGCCATTACATAGCCATATTCATTCAGATTCCCATCATCCTGATACAGGAAGAAATGGCCCTCATAGTCGGCGTCGGTTACAGTGACATTGACCCAGCGTGGCTGTTCGAGGGTAAATCGGTGATAGCCAATGCTCCCAACCCCCGATTTGGTCAAATTACCTTCCAGATCGAGATGCAGGCCGCTATCTTCACCTATGGATATTTTCCACTGGCCGTTAGCCTGTGACTCGACAGCGGAAATGGTGTGTCTGCCAACATCTCTTATCGTTGTCTTGCGGTTATCGGTATGCAGAGCAGTATGGCGGTTGTCGATGGTCAGTTCACCATACTGCTGCCCCGGTTTCTTGATAAGCAGAGTACCTGCGGCGCCAGACCTGTCAGGGTAGCTGTCTGTTCCCCCCACTGAATGGACATCACCAGTGTAGCTGTAGTCGGTACCGACACTGATGGCAATACGACCGCCACTTAGTTCGTCGTCCATTTCATCATCATATACATTGTCGGCACGCACTCCACCCCCGACACCGGTGCCGGTGAAGCGGCTGACTTGGATATTAATCGAACCGCCTGTGCCAGACTCATACGCACCCTCAACTCTGCTCAAACCATTAGAGGTAATCAAACCATCCAAAAGCAGCTGATCCGCCTGTAACCGGATGACACCCCCACCCCGACCGTAAAAGCCCGGACTTCCGGGGAATGCTGCATTACGGTAATCCCCATAACCGCACACCCTCTCCGCACTATATCCAGCGCTGGAGCCGGAGAAACAGCCGTTTCGGTCATAAAAAATAAAGTCCAGTGCTTGACCGTATCCAGCGGGATATCCCTTCCCGTCAACAGTGATGGCTGAACCTGCATCAACATCAACCACCCCTCCGGCAAATAGATTCAACTGGTAAAGGGTCTGAGGTGCTTCATTTGATGATTCTGGTATGGTGATTTCTCCACCGTTTCGTAACAGAATATCGTTTGCTATATGCAGATCCGCAGTAGTCAATAGACCACCATCAACGAGGAGTGAACCGGCGTTGATATCAAGCGCATCTAAATGAGCATCGGTATCGATCGACAGGGCTTCCATCACTTGCAGTGGACCATTGACGATAAGGTGGCCGTTCGTCACGACTAGATTCTGCAGGGTCAAACCTGCACTCGCGCCTAATTCCAGTGTTGCACCATTGAGGTTAGACAGGAGTTGAGCGGTCTGAGATGGGGTAAATTCACCTATACTTATACGACTCCCGACACTGGATTGAAGGCCATCGGTATCCGTAATAACTACTCTATCAGACGTTTCAAGATACGCTCCATTGATGACGCTTAGTCTCTGAAGTGTGATTACTCCAATCAGCTCAGCCCCTTCGATACCGGTCAGGTTATCAGCGGCTTCGATAATCAGTGCACTCTCTTCATTATCGATCACTTTAAAGAGTGGACCATCTTCCGTGGTTGCATCCAGGTCAACGGTCAAACCCTTCAATCCGAGCCCGTCCAACGCATCATCAGATCTTATCCAAGGTGCCCCGGCGACTTCAATACGCCAGCGAGTGGAGGAGAGCTGTTCACTCTTGGTGATTAGGTGACGCCCAATACCACGCAAGGAGGTTGACTGTTCTGTAGGCTGTGGCTCACCGTTGACTTCATTGTCGATGACCAGCTCACCAGCGGGCGATTCGTTCTGTTTAAGATAGATAGTACCGGCACCGCCTGTCCTGTCAGGTCTACCGGCATCCGCGCCTGTTGAAGCAGAAATTGTCCCGTCAAACAGGCTCATATCACCGTAGTAAACTGCAATCCTGCCACCGGCACCCGCCTCATATCCACCATCGAGCAATACGCCACCATCTGCGGTTACCCCACCCGTGCCTGAGAGGCTTCCGGTTAAATCCAGATAGATACCACCGCCTGCGCCGGTGCTACCATATCTGTCAGCACCGTTGGCCAGGATATCGCCATCCAATAGAAGGGCGGGGGCTGTCAGGTGGAGGTAGCCTCCTCCATTAGTTGTGTTGTATGCACCAGGGAGTGCAGGGGCGGCATAATCACCAAATGCAATTCCATCAACACTATTACCCCCATGGGCACCCTCAGCAGGGAGAGTGTCACCGGAATAGCCCCCTTTGCCTGTCAGCTGAATCAGCGAACCGGATTCGATAGTCACATCGTCGGCAGCGTTGATTATCAAGGGGTAATAGCCTGTGGTGGTGGCCGGGTCGGGTACCGTCAATGTGGATTGTGCCAATAGATCAAGGGTTGAGCCTAGATTGAAGATGCCCTGGGAGGCCAGCTCAAGTGTGCTATTGCTAAGGCGCACTGCTCCATCGACGGTAAGTGAGTCTGTTGATATTGCAGCAGGGCTATCAGTAAGGTTGAGCGTACCTTGAATATGGGTTGATCCCTGTGTAGTCAGGGTCAGCTCTGTCTGAACTGCGGTGATTGAGCCAAGAGTCAGGTTCCCACGAATATCTAGTGCAGATGAGGTTTCAACGCCGGTCAGCGCCACATTGCCATTGACGGTCAGGTCACCAAAGACCGTCAGGGAACCGTTATCCAGCGTTATTTCATTTACTGTCAGGTTGCCTATAAAGAGGCGAGCTTCTCCATTCAACTGAAGCACATCTTCAGTCAACTCATCATGAGAAACGATCTCGGCTATGTTAATAATCGACGCTATATTCTCAAACTGGAACAGATCGGCTTCGATACGAGCATCGGCTTTAAGCTGTGAATTAGCATCGATCACCAGCTTATCCAGGCGGATAACATCGATAAGCTGATTGCCGATATTCATTGATGGGTTGGTAGCGGCAATGATAGTAAGCGTGTAGCTGGAGTTATCGATCACCTCGTACAAGGGCGCCTCTTTATCATCCGCGTTGAGGGAGATATAACTACCGACAGCACCCTTTCTCCAAGAGTAATCGCTTGGTGTCGTTATGCTGTCACCTTCAAACCTGACCAGATACTGATCGGTGGTATTTTCAACCGGCTCGATGGCGGTGATCTCTCTGCGACCGAGGGAGCGGAGTATGGTATAGGTGTTAGCCTTTGTGGAAATCCGCTCTTTTGCACTGACATGCAGCTCACCATAGGCTTGGCCGGTGCGTTTGGTAAAGAGGGTGCCTGGGGTACCGATAAATGCACCACCACCTACCGCAGTGCCGGACAAGGCATCGAGCGTCAGCCCCTGTTCTACTGTTGCTGAGCCATCTCCATATTGATCGTAGTAGAAAGCGACATGTCCACCTGAGCCGGCGCTCTGATTATCATATGGGGCATCCCCTCCGTTGGCATGTGCCGTTCCGCTGCCTGCCACTGTGTTGGCATCGATACGGATAGAGCCGCCGGCACCACCACCAAAGTAGCAATATTGATAGTTACTACAGATAGCATCATCAGCGGGAGCTTCACCATCAGCGGAAATGGCACCATCAAGTATCAGCTTGTCCGTCTCAACGCGAAGTACACCACCACCAGCGGTACGTGATCTATTATTATAAGATTGTGAGTAGTAGTATTGGTACCGGGCATTAGCCGTCGCACCCGGGTAATCGGGATTTCTGAAATCGTCATACGCATTATGACCGCCGCCTGTCTTGGAATAGGGATAGTGATTCCATGATGTAACCGTCTCTGCCCTCAGTTCTGAACCGGCATCCACTTGAAGCAGGTCGTGGACTACCAGCTCAATCCCCGATGAGACGGTTACCGTTGCACCTGCCTGAATATGGAGACTGTTCAGCGGATAGCTCCGTGAATAGTTGAAGTTTGCACCCGGCTGAATCACCACATTGGCGTATCTCATTGATGCATCAATGGATTGGTTATCTGAAATCGTGAAGGTTTTCTCACCCCATCCGGCTACAGTAACAGTTCTACTCTTTGTGGTTGTACGCCCACTCTTCGAGATGACTCGTGCTGTTATGGTGATAAGATCACCTGCGTTGGCCGAATCAAGAATTTCAATATCTAAAGACTCTTCGATGGATTGTGGATTTTGATCTGGGGAAACCACCAGATGAGCACTACCTGCGATAGGGCCGGTTATATCAACAGTCAGTTCATCCAGATCATCAATGTATTCACTTTCCAATCTCAAGGTAAACGAATTACCTGCCGCTACTGAATAGCTTGGGACACTCATGTAGAGATCAGGTGAAAACAGAGGTGCACCGATACTAACCTGTACGGGTTCACTCAGGGCGCTGTTACCTGCGCTGTCATAGACCATCACCCGTAAGTCATACTCTCCAGTAGGTATATGGCTTCCTACGGTATAGGGCAGGTTGATTACTGTCATTGGTGACTGCATGGTGAGGCCAAGGCCCTGGCTTGGCTCATCCCCAACTAAGCCATTGGAGAGATCCAGCTCCCAAGTGCGTTCTGCCAGTTGTGCCAGTGCTTCCGCAGTATCGCCCGACTCGAACAAGTAGGTGACAGCACGACTGAGGTTTCGTCCCTCATCTTTATAGTTAATGGGTAGGTTACCCTGCCCACCTTTATTGATCGACAGGCTTGCAGGGAGACGGGAAGCAAAACTTACCTCTGGAGCCGGATCAGACTGAAGATTGAGAGGTATGATCAACTCACTCGATAGACCACACTCAGCGGTGATGGTGAACCTGAGTTCAGTCATACCGTCGTAGATAGCGGCGTAGGCGGTATTTCCTGTCAGCCTGTAGTAGACACCATCATGCGACTCTATTTTGTAGTCTGCTTCTGTCAGTGAAGCGGGGATATTCACCCACTCCACAGAAACAGATCCTACCGAACCATCCACACGGAAGCCGATTGGGCTAAAGTTGGCGCTTTTTGCGATATCTTCTACAAGGGCAAAGTCCTCGCCATCCCCACTTCCACCATAGCCGCCATAGCCACCATAGCCGCCATAACCATATTCACCGTAGCCGCCATAACCGCCATAACCATATTCACCGTAGCCACCATAACTATTTTCGTCATAAGCCTCTTCATAAGTATCATATAACTCGTATACCGAATCTCCAGGCTCGGGATTAGTGACAGTAACCACCGGGGCGGAACAGACGTCACCTGATGCCTCCACATTAAGTGTTAGAGGCAGCTCATGAACCTTGTTGGTGGCATTGCCATACTCTGTCACCCTGATAGTAAGCTCTTGGTCTGACCCTAGATCATCGTCGGTCAGAATATAGGCTGCAGTGTAAATATCGTATTCAATAGAATCATCGAGCTGGAGGGTCGGCTCATAAACTTCCATTTCGGTAAGATAGGCAAAGGGCTCATCCGCCTGTGCTCCACTTCCTCCATAGCCGCCATAGCCGCCATAGCCATCGTATTCTCCATAACCGCCATAGCCATCATATTCTCCATATCCTACGTCTTCATATATTTCAGTAGAATACTGATTCAAGCCCACGATACAGTCGTAACAGAGGGAGTACTCCTGGCCGGGATAATAATAGTCATAGGTCAACGCGATAATATAGCGGCCCCGAATAAACGGCATAGTCCCGGAATCCATCCGTCCAATATAATCGGACTGATCCAGATCCCCATCATCTCTATAGAAATAGAACTGATATTCGCTGTAGATGGAGCCATTAAGGGTGTGAGAGACGCCTAGCTGAGTATCCTCAAGAACATTCATCCGGAAAAGCTGAACCGGCGCCCGAGTAGCCTCACCATCTGATGATGCGGTGAAGGTGCCGTCAAATTGCTGCCCCTTCTCTATCATGGGATAAGGGTAAGGAGAGTATTTATTCTCCAACAACCGGCCATTGAGAAGGTACTCGACCTTGATCCTGTTCATTCCAGGGTCGGTTATCGATAACGGCACCTCCAGTGCTTGGCCAACCTTGAGGTTGAGACTGGAAGACCCTCCACTCTCTAACTCAACAACTGCATCTGGATCCTGTTGTACCGGAATCTGGAACTCCAGATCCATCTCGTCTTCTTCAAATACTGTCTCTACTTCGACATCCAGTAGACCCTGAGTGCTCTCTGGAACACCATGCGGCCAAACAACGGCAAAGAGAGAATTACTGCCCCCATAGTTCCTTATGTAATAGGCTGAATCAGGTACATAACTGATAGTGCCATCGGGTCTTTGACTTGAACGATAAAGCCGTTCCCCATCAAGTCTGATGCTCCATACTTCGACAGCTATTTGCGATTTAACCTCAAATACCAGCATCGCAAAGCTACTGCCCTTGTAGAGTATTTGTGGCTTCTTCATCGGCAGGAGCTGCACATAGATATCATCTACAGGCGAAGGTTCAACTGTCAACGTGGTTTCTGCGGTGATGCCGTTAATTTGAGCAGAGAGGATCGAAACACCGTCCAGGAGTACATCGAAGGCACCATCGCCTTTGTGCTCTGCAATCAAAGCATTGCTACTACTGTAGGCAGTACCAAAACGCTCTTCTGTGACATCCAGCAGATACTCTCTGCTGTTAACTTGTACCTTGGCCGTCACTGCCAGCTGTAAGTTCTGCGCCTCATCTCCAAGTTGCAGGGTGGGGCTGAGCGGGGTCAAGCTCAGTTCAGTGACATAGGGGGATACATTTACCCAGGTTGCATCATCCGGGTCGCTACCAGTGAATATTTCGAGCCCGTCCGGTACACCATCGCCGTCCATATCCGGGTTCAGCGGGTCGGTGAAGTAAACATCGACCTCATCACCATCGCTGATATCGTCACCATCCGAGTCTGTGATATTAAGCTTTGTGCCCAGTTCAAGTTCAAGACTATTGGAAAGTCCGTCTCCATCGCTGTCCTCTAAACCATCAGGGGTGCCGTCGCCGTTACTATCATCATTGGCCGCGTCGAGGCCGAGCATAAACTCAATCGCATTATTTAAACCATCATTGTCGTAATCACCCGCCGCTTGCAACACCTTGAGAGACAGGGTGTTAGCGATGTGCAGTTTGTCATCTTGTGATTTTATCTTGACCAGAATTTCCGTTCCATCCTGCACCCCTGTATCGGTATGAACAGGAATGGTGGCTTGTTTGCTATGCCAGTTGAAACTCTGCCACTGTGCCGTGTCATCCGGCTCCTCGGCCAACCCGGCAAAGACCTGCCCTGGTGCTTGCTGGGTCAGATCAATACCGTCACCTACCGCCAATTGAAGCTGATATGTTGCGCCTTCCAATACATAGGGGGTGGCTGATTTCAGAATGGCCACTTGAGGCGCACAGACACTACCTATCTGCTCCAGAACCGGATCGTTCGCCGCACGACCGGCAAGCACTGATCCAGTGGTATCGAATGCATAGCAACGGTTAAGAATCAGTGGTGTATCCGGGTAGAAAGTAACTCTGTCTTCATCCACCAGATAGCTGCCAACCACAGACTCATCATCTAGCTTGATTTCAATGACTTCTCCAGAGGCACTCTCTTCAACGCTCTCCGTATAGTTAAAGAGAAGTGGTGTGTCAGTCGTGTCATGTGTAGTCACATAGCCGACTGCATTGATGGCAGGGCGCAGCTTAAGGAATTCGACATCCAGCACTGCTGATGTATCCAGACCAGTGCTAGCAGGTGCTATCTGCTGAATGGATAGACCAACTACTTCCCGACTATTTCCAGTCAGTGGGAAACTCCCCTCGCCTCTGCTCAAGGTAACAGTAGGGCTTCCAGCCCCACCACTGGTGGCATCACCATTGATGGCAATGTCCACATCAAAGCCACCGTCACGACGACCACCAAGACCATCGGATACGGTTGTTACTTTATTGAAGAATTGATCGACAATCTGTATAGAGATTGTTGCTGTTTCACCCGTCTCAAGGCGATCTGGGTCCCCAAGGGGAAGATTGTTTCGCTCTTCCAGTAAGGCAAGCCTAATAGCTTTTGGAGAACCAGGCAGTACGGTGATCGGTAACTGTGTAACTTCAAGCAAACCCGATAGCAGATCATCATCGTGGTCATATAATACTTTTAGCCCAGGCTCAGTAATATTTTCGATATTTGCATGATAATCACCTGCAGCTTGTCCTACATAGACAGGGACTGAGGCTCTCCCCTGGTCCAGGGTGATGGTTGCGCGTTGACCACTAATCCCGTGTGCATCATAGAGATTTTCGACCGTGACATTTTCGGTAAAGCCAAAATAGATTCCCGGGACGGAAATTTGCACATGTAAATTGTGATCACTGATCTGTGAGAGCAGGTTAGCAGCTGCATCTTTTGCACTTAGCTCCAATATGAAGGCACCATTTGCTACTGTTTCCGGTATATAGGTCACATGGATAGCGTCCAAGGCACCCGGCAAAATAACAATATTATGTGCGGCTATCAGGTTACTGTTGGATGCAAGCGCTGCCCTCACTTGGTATCCGGCGGATTTGCGCAGGCTGTTCATCTGGAACTGTGCCACGCCGAAGGTATCGGAGACACTGCTTCCCAGTGCTATGAATTCAGGCTTACCGTTCTCACGGATGCTCCATATGATCTCCTGGTTGGGCACGGTTCTCCCTGCACTATCGGTAATGCGAACTTGCAGAGCTAGCTGATCACCTACTGCAACATAACCTGGGTTGATTGCCGCATCTCCATTTCTGAAGAAGCGAAGCTCACTTGGCCTCTGTGTGAGTGCAACAACAGATGCGGAGGTAATCGTACTTTGGCCAAGCTTGTCGGTGACTTTTACTGCAATATGGAATTGGTCACCTGCTTTATCTGTAGCTGGTGCCCGTACTGTTCTATTAACACTATCTTTACAAGTCAGGTGAGAAGATCTCAGCCAATAGTTGTAGTTTTTCTGACAATGAGTGAGGTCTTCAATTTCCTGTGCTCTTCCATTTGTAACATCAAGCAGAACAACCTTCAGATCCTTTAACTCACCATCATCAACCGTTGAGAGGCCGGTCAGGCTGACTTTCACATTTTGGTTGAAAAAGCCGTAAGCCGGTACGTTCACAGTGAGATTAGTCAGATCCGGGGCGGTGTCTTGCACCACTGCCAATGAGCGTCTGACACTACTTGTCTGCCCCAAGCTGTCAATGAGCCTGATTTCAAGCTCTTCACTCTGCCCATCAGTTACACGTATTGCTCTTGCATCCGCTACATCCAAGGTGATTTGCCGGTTTGTAGAGACACTGTCGAAGCGCTTACTGGTGGTAACACCATGCCAAATGAGATCAATACCGACCACATTCAGATCGTCTACGGCACTCACTTTAACCGGAAAGCTACTCTGCTCCCTGACTTGATCCGGGACTTCGATATGGGAGATCTGTGGAGGGCTATCTTCTACAACAGAGTAGCTTCTCTGCATTGTGAATTCATTGCCACTTTTATCAACTACTGTAAGGTCATAAGTGTATAAGGCGTCTTTACCATAGGTTGGCGCTAACTCTTCATAGGTCATCAGGCCATCCGCAAACCCGGCGGCGACGATAAGACCATTTCGCTTGAGGAGCGCAATTTCCACGCCACTACCTACATCTTCAAGCTCTATATTGAGCTTGAAGGGGTGACCTGCAACCAGCTTGCCGTTGATGGTTTTACCATCTATCGAGATTCTGGCTGTCGGTGGGAAATAATCAGGCAGTCTGAGGAAGGGAACTATGTCAGATTCAGACATGTTGCCAAAGATATCGACGGCTCTCGCCTTAATATAACCGTCGTTAATCTCTTCAAAATTCCTGAATACAATGTACTCGGGGCCATAGTGTTTACCCATAATTTCGAAGGGGCCTGCTGCACTAGCGGCGTGATAGAACTCAACCTGTTCGACCGGTTGGCTGCTATCAAATATTTTTGCTTCAATCCGAAGAGGTTTCGGTCGGTAATGGTTTTGCAGATTCAGGTCAACCCTGAATGCATTTTCCGGGAGGTTTTCACCTTGCAGGAGAAGACGCCGATCAGTGGAATTAAGTACAACGCCCCAAACTGTTTCAATCTCAGTGGTGATATCAAAGGGTTGCCCATTTCTCAGATTGGCCGGAACCTGAATATTTACTGCAAATGGCGCTTGTGCCGATACAGCGACAGTCTCACCATTGATGCTATACCTTACTGCACTGATACCAAATGTATTCTGTAGTTGGAGAGAGATCAGCTCAGCCTGTTGGTAAAGATGATTGATTGATGGCGAAGCCAAAGCTGGATTTGCACTTAACCACTCCATAGGTGTACGCACGATATTTATGCCGTCTGCACCCTGCCCGACAATCAGTTGATCATGTTCAACGCCTAATGCAGTGATATTGGCAATAGCGGTATGTTGCGCACCGGTCACTTCAGCCCAATCGTAGACATCGAGGGCGGTAGCCGTATTACCTACAGCAAACCATAACCTTCCTCCACCATGGGCTATTGTAGAGACGAAGCCGGTTGCGCTATAGGCTTGATCATCCAGATCTGCCAGACGGAGCCGATGGATAGTCTCATTCAGCGCATAGAAGAGGTAGTCGCCATCGGTATCCAGTAGTCGAATCGGATCTGCGTTGGCAAGTAAGCCTTTTATCTCGACATCTGCCGCACCCCTGGAACCCGCCCCTGGTTTAATTCTATGGAGCATGCCGGAGGCCGTTGCCGCATATATCATTTCTCCTGCACTTGTCAGAGCGGTTATATCTTCGGCGGCCCCCAGTTCAATCACATAATCTTCACTGCCAGGTGAAGATTTAATGATCAGGTTGGAGCCTACGGCAGCCACCATCCAGCTATTTGTCATGGTGAAATGGGTGTAGGGCTTACCCTTGAATATACTCGGTTTATTATCAATCGAATCGAGTGCGATGATTTGCTGAAAATCGGGTTGTAACAGATAACCAATACCATCGCGCAGATACACTTTGCTGGTCCGTTTGCTATAGGCGGAGGGATAGACCGACTCAGACCATAGACCATCTTCTGTTTTGAGATAGCTTATGGCACCGTAGTGGTCTGCTGCCGCAAGAATCTTTCCATGATGAATAGCTACGTCTGTAATGAATCCCCTTGGGCGTTTACTTTCATATTGGAGAGCTGTAGTGGTATTAACGGGATTAAGATCATAGGTGTAACCCGCTTCACCCCCCAACCAAAGCCTACCGTTTGCAATAGTTGCATTACTGAACTCATCACCCATCGGCAAAGAGAAGTCCCCAATCACTTGGGGTTGATCAGAATTACGCATATCAATAACTTGAATGCCCTGATCAGACAACGCCAATAGGTCACCTTGCAAACTAATCAGTTTTTGTGCGTTAAGTCCAAGATCGAACCGTTGCTGCTGCTTATTCTCATCAAACTTATGTAATCGGCCATCACTTGTAACTGCGACAACATGCTTCCCGACATGACTCAGCGCAGTAAAGCCGTCAGCAATCCTATGGCTCTCTTGTAAGCCGCTATCGAGCCATATGAGTGCCTCATCACTCTGCACAATAAACTGTCCGTTAATCAGACGTACTGAATGAACGGTACCCGGCACAGCGATCTCTTTCGCATTCTCAATAGCATTGCCTGCGAGACTAAAGCCAAAGAGATTTCCATCTATCACAGCAAGAATCCGGTCATGGCCGGCAATCATTGCTGTTATCTCACCCACAAACGGATGCGTTCCGACAACGCGATAGGATTCAGCGGGATCGATAATCGCCAAGCCGACATCCTGAAGTGCGACCAGTATCCTGTCACCCAGGTTATGCATGGCCGTAATCGGCGCCTCCAGTGTATGGATTAACTCTCCACTGCGACCTACCAATGACCGGCCCTGGCCAAACCAGGTTTCACCCACATCTGCTGCAACGGCATTAAATGGCATGGCAAAGCCATCGGCGGTAAATTGGTATGGTGAAATAACTTTGACAGTTTTCTCAAGTGTACGGCTGTTGCCGAACTGATCAGATACAGTTGCTTCTATTCGATACACAGCGTGATCTTTGAGTACTGCCAAATTAACAGCCGTATCACCACCTGCCAGCATATTATTGGCACTGTCATATATAGCTATTCGCGTCTGCACATCTGTAAGAGGTTGGCTATCCAGTCTCAGCTGAATTAGTGATCCAGCCATGATGGTGTTTCCGACGCCTTCTATGCCCAACGGTGGTGTTTTCCACTTTGGAGAGAGGCGGATACCCACACCTGACTGACTATAGCGATACTCGTCACCGTAGTAGGCACGAACCCTGATGGTAAGGTTATCCTGTTGCAGAACAGAAGGCAGTTGCAGACTCACGCTGCCTCTAGGGGTAGAGACCAACCACTGGCCAAGCTGCTCACCATTAAAGTTCAGCAGAGAGACCTCGACATATTTTAGTGAGTCACCTTCATTGTCAGAGACCTGGTATTCAACCTTCAATGACTGCCCAGAGATAAATTTGCTGTTATTGGCGGGGCCGGCAATAGTGACACTATCGAGTTCCGGTTCATTAGCAAGCAGAGTCAACTCCTGCACCCCTTGGGTAATGCCATCAATCAGCCATTGATAATTCTGCGCTGAATCAGTCTCGGAAAGCTGCAACCAAGCATAGGCGGATGCACCGCTGTCACCCGCTAGTATTTGCCCCTCTGAACCTGAGGTTATACTTTGGTGAACAACTCTTGCTGTTGTACCCAATAATGATTGTACTGGTACCCTGGCTCCTTGGCGTAGCGTCGTCCCTGGAGTCGGCTGAATGCCGACAGCCTCAGTCAAGGATGTGGTATTTCGCGTCAAGGTAGATTGCACTGATACACCGGCCCGATTTACTCGTTGGACTGTTATTGCAGCACCTGTGAGCTGAGATCTCTCAACGTAGATTTCGGTTTCCTGGTTGATCCAACGCTTCTGTGCGGGTATTAGTGCATTGCTTTCATCGACCAAGCTGATAGTTTCACCACCGAGTGTTGAATCAGCGTTTATACCTGTAATGAGAATACCCTGAGCTGTTTCCACCAGTCGGGGTTCGAAGGCGGTAACCTCAGCATCTGCCAATATCTGACGCTTCCGAATGACGCCTCTGTTTTCCCCGGTTAATAGTTCATATACTGCATTACCGCTGAAGATGCGATCATTGACACCATCACTGATAAGTCCAACTAAAGTCTCCCCACGATAAACCTGCCAAATACCATCGACATAGGGACCATCAGCCAGTATCCACAAGAGTTCACCATCGTGACGGAGCAGCTCAATTTCACCACCCATATTGATAGTGGCAGACTCTATCAGCGTACCGTCTTCTTCCATGGTGAAAATTTGCATCTCCCGGCCTTTCCAGGTAACTAGACGATCTCCTTTGACGCTAAATCCATCACGATCAGGCAGTGCAGTAAAGTGCGCCTGCTGAATTTTGTAAGTATCGACTTCAAAGGCATAGATTCCTGACTCCGTTAGCTGGTAGAGCCGTTGGTGATCAACCGTTGATGCCTCAATATTTTCATTTAAGCTAAAGCCTATAAGGGACTGCATTCCGTCGGAAGTATACTGAAGGCCGGTTACCGACTGACCATTGGCGATGAATATCTGATTGCCCGTGGCACCCACCAGTGAGCCCATAATCTGTTGACGCATCGGCTCGCCTGAGAATGTACCATCACCTAGTGGGAAGAATAGCAGATAACGGTTGCCGTCCCTTTTCTCTTCGGCAAGTAGCGCGGTTCCACTGAATAACAGACTGGATATCGAACCCTTACCGCTCTGCGCAATGATGCCGTTAGATGTATGTAGTTGGTAGCCATCCAATCGGTCATTCACTGACCAGACGATACTCTCTGAGGCCATATCAAGCCCCGGAACCTCGACTATATGGCGGGTAATAAGATCATCGCTTATCGGACGGTAGATTGTGCTCATCAAAGAGGTGAGATAGGCATGTTTTGTTAGATTGGTATTGACCAACAATTCATTTTGCGAACGATCACGTAGCTTTTTCTGGACGGAGACCATCCCACTGCCCGATTCAATTGAAACCGGTCGGGCAGAGCCGGACATAGGCAGTGTGGCAACGGCGGGACCTGTATCTGGGTCATGCACAGAGACCACTGATGTTTCAGAGAAATCGTCCATTCCATCCGGTGCGCGGCTCTTTATCCAAAGTTCAGTGCCACCCAAGATCTCATTGGCCGGTAGTAGTGTCACATCCGGCTCATGCTCAATACCGCTATCTTCAAGTAAATTAATATAACGGAGCGCCTTTAGGGCACCGGATTGTAAGCGCAGGACAACAACAGTATTACCGGTGACTGAAGGCAAGGTCACTTTGTGTGGGAATCTCTCGGGATCATCTTGAGTGCGACTGATGGTGACGGCAGCCTCTACAGCCTCTACACCAGCGATATCAAAATAGAGCCTGGCAGAGCCGACGTTGCGCATAACAACTTCCAGTGATATCTCTTCGCCCTCGTGGAAGGCTGCACCATTTTCCGGTGCCAGAAGATCAATCCTGGGCTCTCCTGCAGCTGCATCGAATGGCTGCAGTGTTACTTTCTTTACTGCACTTACATTGCCATTGGGATCCCACGCTCTTGCCTCAATGGTGACCGGCAATAGACTGTCGGCAATAAAGGCATACCGGTTGGGATTATCCAAAGGCAGGTAGGCCTGGCTATTGAGACTGACTTCAACCCGGTCAATACCATATTTATCGAACGACTGAAGTAGGACATCTGTGGGTTCATCCAGCAGGATACGATCCCCATCTCCCGGTGAGGCGATAGTCAGAGAGGGTGGTGTGGCATCCATCAACAGGGTGTAACTATCATCTAGCTTTTTCAGGCCGGTGAAGCCGTAATTGACACGCAGTCGCACCGGAACCTGATCCGCAGGTGAAATATCTTTCAGTTTTGGATTTAGATAGGAGAGCTTAACGGTACCATTATGGATGTCGCTGTTTTCCATAGCGAGGGGATACCAGCGGTCAAATACACGCATTTCTACGCTATTCACCATATCTACATCACCCTGTAGATCAAAGAGAATATCAGCCCGCTGTATCTCTTCTACCTTGGTGGGATCTGTATAAACCTGTGATATGTTGATTTGCGGATCTGCTACTCCGAGTTCAAAGGTTTTCTCTTTACTATTTCCATTGGAATCTATCGCTTTTACTTTGATTGACAATACATCGCTGAAAGATTCAAGAATTTGCAGGATAAATTTATTTCTTGCAGAACCAATGAGACCATTATTGTGTTCACGGGGTGCGTCAAAACTAAGCCCACCATCAGACGAAACACGCACTGAATAGTTAATTGCATTTCCGCTGGACATATTGTCTATTGCCGAGAGACTAAACGTGTAACTTCTCCCACGGGTTACCGTCATAGCGGGGATGACAGGGGCTTGATCTAGAGTTCGCTCAAGCGAAATCTCGCGTGGTGCCAGCAGATCCTGGGTAGCATACTCCATGGTGTAAACACCGCCCAATAATCCATATCCATCGCGGGCGGTATTACCGTGAATATCTTCAATACCGTTCAGTGTAATGTGGTAAACACGGTTATGCTCCAGCGAAGCGCCTGCCTTGAGTCGTAACTGTATATTGTTACCCACTACGCTCACTTCAAATAGATTACTGACATCTACCGTCCCGGTATTACTGTAGTCTTTAACCTCAGAAATCACAGTAAATCCACCTGGCCCCATGGATTCATCAAACACCAACTCCAACGGCTTGGTGTAATTAAGACTTTGATGACCCTGTAAAACTGGTGGAGTATCGTCAATGCCATTGAGCAGGGCAGAAACCTCTACACGCTCCTCAGTCGAAGGCTTCACCAGTACGACCTGATACTGCTTTCCATGGATTGATGCAGGCGAAGTAAAGATCAGTGTTGCCCCATCAAGCTGGTATCTCAGAGCGTTATCGGCATCCGCCTTATATCCCGCATTAAGTTCTATCACGTGTACTGAGAGGTCACCCTTGAAACCCAGCCCATCTATACGCACCTGAGTACCGCCGGAATCACTGATATTGTTCAAACCAGTGCTATGTTCAGTAGATATGGCACCAACTGCTAGTGCTTGATCGACAAAAATTGCAGCCGGAAGTGTAACCACTTCCCCTTGTTGTGAGACATTTAAGCTATAGAGACCAGCGGTTGATATTGAGGTATTGATGGTCAGCTTTGTACCCGTCTCATTTACGCTCCAGTTATCGGCCGGTATCAGCTCACCATTGAAGTGGACAAACTCAGTGCTATTAAGCTGTGTACCTCTGACAGTGTACTGAGTCACCCTGTCGGTAATAGTATTGGTTGGCTGAATGCTAACTACCGACAATGGATCAAGACCGAATAGAGGAGAACTCTTCAGACGCCAGGACTGATCCACCAGAAGGTCTACGCCACTAATAATTGATTGGGGATCATTGAAGAGTGATGGAATATAGCTTTCACCCATCTGGTAACGGTCACCGATCAAGCGATACTGTAATCCATCGCCAAATAACCGCGAATCACCATTTAATGGTAATCCTGTCGTCTCATTATGGATTTCCATCTCTACCGGTCGCCATGCGTCAATGGCACCGGTAGTTTTTAGCACTACGGGAACAGATTCATCACCAAGAAATTCAGCAGGTATGGGCTGTAACAGGTTAGGCACAGGGACTGCTGAATTGTAGTAGTTGCCACTCTTTATCCACTCGACAATGTCACCATGGAAGCCAAGCCTCATTGTATTTGGCGCACTGCTGTCTAATCGAATATCGGTCAAGTGAATTAATTGGAGTTGCTCTTCACCGGCGTCAGGCAGGTTGAGATCAAATAGCGATAGAGAGGCATTAGTATCCGAATTTTTGCTGAAAGCAATCAGTTCGCCGTTAAGTTGGATATCGACCATCCCAGGCAGGTAGGCCTGCCCCACCTTCTTAAGAAGATTTTGATCCGATAGATAGGCTGTGCTCAATAACTCAATTTCACCATTACCAATAAGCATTAGGCGCTGTTCGGTAAGTTGCAATCTCTCTGGCTGAATTAGCACATGGAAATAGGTGGTGATTATGGATTCAGGATCATATAGATCACGTACTTCTACACGATCACTCTGCAACAGATAGATATAGCTATTATCTGCAATAGCATGATCGTATGAGAAGCTGTAGGTCAGCCAGTCACTACCCCGCACATATCCCTGATGGATTTTATTGTTACCAATTCCAGTAAAGGTTTCACCACTAAGATAGAGGGTGCCGTGAGCCTCTGAGTTGGGATTATGGATTATATTGACTGGTTTTGGTGCATAGATATTATTTAGGTCAAAGCTGACTAGTTTATGCCGACTACCCATGCTAAAGATAACGTAACTATTAGACAGTGCTACACTATTGACAGAATCGCTTCCCAGCTCTATTGATGAAAGCAAGACAGGTGTATCACTATCTTGAGTTGTGTAGATATCTGCTACTGTTCTTGGATCCTCTCTTTCCCTTTTCTTTCTTTTCACCAACAGCAACAGATCTTCTGAGCGATACATCTCCTCGATACGATCAGCAACAGCATTTGCTAACTGTTTTACGCTCTCAAGTTCAACACTCAAGTCACTGTTGCTGATCACATCCTGCCTTCTATTAGCAGACAGGTTGCTCAACTCAATTTGTAAATTACCGAGAGTATTGTCCGGTACTCTAAAGCTCAACCGCCGAGAACCCTCGACCCGTAATTCGGTAGCATGCTGACCGTTGATACTGACCTGGGTGAGCCTGTTTAGTCCAGAGCCCTCAATAAGCGCATATTCACCTGCATTAAACAGGAATTGCCGCTTGGCTGGAGTGAATCCACCATCCACCGGATTAAAGCCGCCAATGTGCTCTATATTGGGGTCGGCCACATAGGTAAATGCAGCCGCCTGGAAGTCGACTTGCCCACCATTATCGGCACTGACACCCACTACCCGGTTTTCACTAGGAGAGACCATTAAAGCAGGTAGTATAAAACGTATTTGATCGTCTCTCTGGCTGACAATACCTTCTGCCGCGACCGCCTCACCCGCAATGGAAATAACCGTTTCTGAAGTAAAGTTGCTGCCATTAATGACAATCTCATCCCCCCCCCTCCAGCTACCATAAGCAGGTAGCACTTGCTCTATCTCCGGCTGCTTTTTATCACTGGTTTGGAAACGATAGCTATAATCTCTGGAGAGCGTTTTGCCATGCAGATCCGTTATACCGGCGGATAGAGTGATCCGATACTCCTTACCAGACAGGAAGGGAAGTAAAGGCCTGAAGATCAATTTTGTCCCACTGTTGTTGACTTGAGTGGAGACATAGCCATCAACCAGTTGACCACTGAGTGTGACCTGTATGGCGGCTTCACCTAATGTGCTGATTCTTTCCGGGTCTAGAATCTTGTTCAGCTGTATCTCCAAGGCATCTTCAGTATGAAGGGTGCCATCGGCTGCCGGTATTTGACCAACGACAATAAGTTGGTCATTGATGATGGTGTTGAGGGCACCACCCAGTTCACCAATTACTGCCCCTTGCTCAACAGGGCTTTCAGCTGCATCGCCATCGATATAGATGAACGAAGTGCCTGCATAAGGTGCATCGTCGGCAAAAGCGACCGAATCAATAGCACCCGTAACAGCGAAGTAGTGCTCCAGTTCAATGGCTGATCTGTATCGCCCATCAAGCCATGGCGCTATATCAAAGAGTTGCAGATCCCCCTGCCCTGAAGCGACAAACAGTGTCTGACCGCGAAGCAGCATCTGACCGGCATTTAGATCGCCATTACGAATCAAATAGGAGAGACTGAGTTGAGCAACAGGCTCACTTCCATCATCAGAGATAACCGGGTACAGCAATACCGTCCCTGTTTTACCTGTAGATACAAAGAGCTTACCGCTACTCACCAGCATTGATTCCGGCTTGATACGTTTACCGGAGAGGTCTTTCACCTGGATGGTGTTTAGCACCTCGAAGCGTCCACTGACCAGGTTCAACTGAACAATCTTTGCCCGACTAGGCAACATAACCAGCAGTTTATCACCATCAACAAGGAGCTCAGTGGGTGTTGAGCCTAATACCTGAGCGGAAATCTCATGAAGTTCACGCAAACTTCGGTCTTCCATCAACTGGTAGATGCGGATACCAAAATTGCCGGATAGATAAAGCAGATTATCTTCTACGGCGATTCCATTGATAACACTACCGATGGAGAGAGTTATATCATTGATCCGTAACGGATCTGCAGCCAAGGTGATATCGAAATGGTACAGCCGGTTACCACCTACCGCGAACAGGTTGTTCTCATACAGTGTGAGCTTGCGAAATCCATCGGGTGGTAATGTAATGTTCAGATGAAAAGGGAATTCTCCACCCGCATACTGTTTGTCGATCAGTATTGGATGAACGGGATCGGAGATATCCGCCACAACCAGTTGTGCCTTGGAAGTACTTGGGCGGCCAAGCACTCTACCTGCCGTATCCACCACTTCATAATCACCACCGGTGACGGCATAGAGGGTCTGCCCCTGTAACGCAATTGAAGATACCGGACTGGAGTTATGGCCATCTTGTGATAGATCAACAGACCCTGTTTCTCTTCCGGCATAGAAGTAGGCATCTGCAATTGAGCTTATTTCCTCGGCAAACAACCTGCTTCGAACAGCCACATCTGCATATCCAAAGGCTCCGGATGGGACTCTGACCCGAATATGAGAACTGCTAAGTAATTTGACATCACCCGCTTTTGCACCGGCAATAGTGACCTCAGTGCTGTTATTGAAACCAAGGCCATAAAGATCTATGTAGTTACCACCCTGAGGCGGACCTGTCTTTGGGTTGATTTCATTCAGCCTTACAGCAGACTGTACGACTAACGCACCATTATATGTGGTTGTATGACCACCTTTGGTTAGTGACACACTCAAAATTCCGGCTGAGGTTCCCAAGTATAAGTCTGGCAAAGTAAATCGTAGCTCACCATCTGTTACTGACTGTATGGCACTGGTTTCTACCATGTAGTCAGCAATTGATAGTGTTAGGTTCTGAGCATTCTCACCAAACCCACTACCGTAGATCACTGCTGTTTCACTACCATCTGCATGGAAGTAGTGAGACCCCAGTTGAGAGTCTGACCATCGGTGCACCGATGTAATTTCAGGTTTGCTTCCACCAACCATTTGGTAATTAGTATCCACCGGTTGCAACAGATGGTGTCCATTAAGCGCAGTTACACTTTGAGTCACTGAAATGGTGATCTGACCTGTGTAATCATAAGCATCCGAAAAAGTCAGCTGGATATAACCACCAGATAGTGTATTGACTCCTTCGATCAATACCTCAGTTGACGTCAGTGAGATTGCTTCACCATTGACGACCTTTATACTCTCCAACAACTTTAGTGGATCAGTATTTATTAGCTCATTGAAGTCAATACGCAGCGATGAACCTGCGGCAAGTTTTGCTCCATCTTCGGGAGTTATAGCGGTAACGGCTAAATCAGGAACAGGGGTATCTGTAACCCCCTGACTACCTGCCAGGAAGAGACTACCGTGATTTGCAAATAACTCGGAGTTTGTACCTTCCGCCTTCTGCCAATAGATGGTATCCCAACTCCCTGCAGCATCACTCTGCATCACTAGATACTCTTTACCGTTACTTACTCCTATTTGCCCATGTTGCACAACAAATGAAGCACCCCCAAGATCACTAGTGGCCTCCCCGCGTTCAATCTGCTGCACCTCATAGACTGGAGTACCGTTGAAACTGCTGAATACAACAAGATGCAATTGATCATCCCGTTTGAGCAGCACATACAGCTTGCTGTTCAACCATTGAATATCCAGTGGCTGCCCCAGCAAATCACCTTTGTTAAACACAATAGTCCGGTAGTCTGCCGGTTGATCAAGATCCATATCCTTCAGATCGAAGAACCGGATAAATCCGCTACCCAACTCATCAGCAACCGACATAGCAAGTATCTGCTTGTTTCTATCCAGTGCGACATCGGTAGCCTTGTGACCGGGGACAGGGAAGCTGCGAATTTCAAGTGGTGCATTGTAGTCATGAATATCTAAAACCAACAGACCATCACTCCCACTGGCCAGATAAGCCACATTGTCAAATACTTCAACCCCTGTTACAGGTTGAGCAGTTGGCAATTGGGATAACCTTACCGGACGATCCCATATAGCGATATCATAGATTTCGAAGCCTGATTTCATCAGGTATCTATTATCCTTCTCAGGATCTTCCCCGGAGCGCACGCCGATGAACAAGGTGTCATCACGAACTTGTGCGCCGCCGATCATCATAGGAGGATAGTTTGGCAGGTCGATCCCCCTACCGGCATCCATAGTATATGAGAAGTCACCAACAAATAGCTCTTGTCCACCTGTAGCCACATAAATTTTGTAGAGGTCTGGTGTGGGTACACCCGGCAGACGGAACTTAAAGAGATCTGGACTGACAACATCATCCATCATGTCATGAATATTGATACCCGCTGAAACTTCCGTTGTGCGGATCTCTTCACCGCGCCTGGAGCGCATGATGATTTTGCTACCAGGGAGGAATGCTCCATTCGATGCCGTGATGCGTATGTGAGTGCCGCCCTTAACCGGCCCAGACTGATGTGACAGTGCAAACTGAACCGTTTCTGTTGCATCACCTATAAATACAGCACCTGGCAGCATTGCGGTTAAGCCGCTGTCTGAAAGACGCAGATGGTGCTGACCACTCTTCAGCGGCAGCTGCTCAAGTGAACCTGCAGGTATGCGCAGAGTGCTACCATCAACCCACTCATAGTCAAGTGGATATTGGTCAATGAATAGCTTGAGTGCCGAGTCATTACGCAAACCACTGCCTTTTATGATCTGCTCTTTATTGTCACCTCGGTGGAATATGCCACCCTGAACCTCCTTGAGTTGTGGACGCAGAGCACCGGCGGCAGCCACTTTGATACGTAATACAAACCCTCTCCAGAGCCCGAGGCCCCTTAGGTTTCTGGCATCGTTCACCTGAACTTGGTATTGCACTCCGGCTTGGTGCTCGAAAATAATATCAAATAGTGAGCTGTGGCCTTCAAGAGGTGATACCGCAACCAGACTAACCGGCACTTCTGCACCGGTATCCAGGCGAATCACACTGATGGCTCCGGACTGTTGAAGAGAAAGCGCTGTTACCTCTTCATTGAACGTGAGCTGAAGTGTTTCATCTTCAGCGATCAGCCCGCTCTCCTGTATACTCGCCGACTTGACAAAGGTACCCGGCAGTTCAAAGAGGCGTAGACCGTTTTTACCCGCGCCGGTAACCAAACGTTCTTTATAGATATCTGCAGTTTCAACTTTCTCACTATTACCTGCAGAGACAACATAGGGCGACAATGGCTCAGCGATATCGAGTACGACCATGCCGCCACCAGCCGCTGATATGAAGAGCAGATTACCTGCTAATTTAAGTCGTACAGCACGTCCACTGTTCGCTTGTAACCTGTGATCAATCTTAAAGCTTACCCGTTTTTCCGGCCGCTCTATATGGACAATTTCAATACCGGCGCTTCCCAAAGCGGCAATCAGGTAATCACCATATACCGCCAGATCCTGCACGTTACCACTGAAGCTAAACTGACGATTAAGTAAAGGATCGAATATATTGACAGCAGTGACTATGCCTGTATCAGCATCTTTAGAACGCGCGGCTGTGGGCGTTCTGAACAACGCACACAACTCACTTGTATTCCATGACCAACCATTGCGGTTACCACCTGTAAATATCCACTCACCATCGTTTGTAATTACATTCGAGCCTGACACCTCTGCAAGCTTACCCAGATATATCGGGTCATTGAGATCCAGATAACTAAGCTGCTCCACAAAGCTTTCACTACCTAGTGGGCCAGAGGCTCTCTGACAAGGATCATATGGAATTTTTTCTGCCGGAGGTACCACTCCACGGGCGGCATATAGAGCATGTCCCAGCTTCAAAAGATCCCCTACATGGAGATCTGGTGTTTCATTCAACACACTGGATAGATGCTGCAGCCCATTTTGCTCATCCAGATTAAGACGGGCAACACCACCACTACCATTAGCGACATAGAGTCTTTTACGCTCAACCTCCTCTTCCCTTTCAACCACCGGATGTATTCGAATAGAATCAATGGCCAGTGGCAAATGCGGCATCTCGCCCATCTCCTCAAGGCGCACAAGATCTTCCTCTGAGGCATTGTCAAATATTTGCTTTCCAGACAGTGACGCATATTCAATAAACTCACTGAACATACTGGGGGCACTCGGTAAGGTCGGGGCTCCCCCTACAAGGGTCGGTTGGAGTGGATCCTGTATATCAAAGGTGGCCGCCCTGATACTCTCCGGGAATGGAAGATCCTTGATAAAGCGCAACTCATACCCTTCATAGAAATAGCCACCATTGGTTATGGCTATACCGGTATCTTGATCAATCACCAAATCTGAAGGAAAAACGGTGCTGCTGATCTGAGAGGAGAGTGATTTAATCCCAAAGCCAAAGCCGTTGTCACCCACTAATGACGTTGTACCACCATACCGATCTTCACCGATAACGTCGTTACGTCCTACAGGGCCACCTCGTACGATCACCTCCATACTGTCTGTAGACAACACCCGAATCTGTGAAACCGGGACGGAACCGATACGCACTTTTAGTCCATCCATTACGGTGTTACCCGGTTCGAATCCACTTCCCCTTATGGTTATTTTAGTACCACCTGTGACAGGTCCCCAGGATGGCGAAAGATGGTCAAAAAGGATGGGGGCATCTACGGCGATCGCGCCGCGTAGGGTCTTACTCTCCCAGATTCCATCCCGCTCAACCTGGGCGTTCAGGTCATAAAGTCCGGGCTGAGCGATAGCCGGCACGGACAGTGTGACAACCGCAACTCGCTCATCGTTGTCATTAGTTTCAACTGCGAGAACACTGAGATCAAGATGACCAAGGGTGAATTTGATACGCGAGTGATCTGTAGGAATGCCGAGACCAGAAACAGTGATTTCATGACTTTTGTTTTGCGGCAACCGACGAGGAATAACAGCATTCAGAACAAACTCATCCGGACGTTCACCTCTATAAATGAGGTTTACTTCCTGATCACTTGTCAGGGTGTAGAGAACAATGTGCTGTTCTTGTGATAGCGGCTTGACCGCTTCAAGCCCGGCCTCGGCAATCACGGTAATCACGTCACCAACATTCAAGCTGCCGCTATCCAACAAGGTTAAGATTGCATCGTTATTGATGATCTCAACATCGGTCTGCATTTTTGCACCGGTCGAGTCATATATAGCAAACCGTTGCAGATTATCCGGCCATAGATCAATGGCTTTGTTGAATCTAAGATAGAGTGTCAAATTTCCCTTGGTATCCCTATCAAGGATAAGATTTTCAGGGTCAATGTGATGTAACTTGAGTATGACGTCTGGTGTGACCTGTAAAACACTCTTACCTGTGGTATTAATACCACCGCTATAGGCCGCATAACGACCTGCAAGCACCACATGGATACTGTTACCGGCAAAGGCCTCCATACCTGCCGTGGTTACTGGATTCTCAGGGTCTGTTATATCTACAGTTTTGATCCCCTTAGAACCCAAGGCCAAATAGGCAGTGTTACCATTTACGCTTAGGTCATATACATGGCCAACACCGGTCACCCGAGAAACGATTGTTGGACTTTGAGGATCAGAAATATCCACAATCACCATGCCGCCTTCACCCCCGGCCAGATAAGCATAGTGGCCGGAGACAGTGACACGGCTTGCTGCAACATCCAATGCCGATAATTTCCTGAAGCCGAATTCAGGATTTATCTCATAGAGGAAGAAACCACCACTGCCGCTCTGTAGAGCATTCTCGAGACGATTACCGGTAATATTGTAATCACCTGCCACCACTGCGATTATGGATGACGCACCTGCATCGACAGGAACCCGGGTAACATCCAGCGCACTATGACCATTTGGTAACGCCTGGTAGGTATTAAGGTAGATTTTGGTATGCAGATACGCATCGATAATCCCCAAACCCGCCTTGCCCATGGCAACTATCGCCTGGTTATTCTCAATATCAATCCCGCGAGCCATTTCAGCAGGCAAGGGTAACTCAGCGATGATGTTTGTTTTGGTGATGTCAAGGGCATCGAATCCAAGAACAAATAGCCGTGCACTGTCAGCAAGAGGTTTACCCTCAGCAGATACTTTTGCGGCGGTAACAAAGACACGGTCACGTGCATGCTCAAAATAGGTATCGACACCCAGCGCAATATAACCACTTGGAAGCTTGATGCTAACAGCAATGCGATCATCAATCGCATCACCATCTTCATCAATCATACGCCTCAGATCATCGAAGTTTACAATATCATGAGCACCTTCAGTCTCTTGGCTGACCTCTATATTTTGGATAGATGTTGAGATATCAAAAATCTGTATGCCATCTAACCCGGCAGCAGCAACAACATAGGTGCCTGTGGGATCAAGCACCATCTCATACAACCGGCCCTTACCTGAGACAATATTGGATTGGATCGGCTGCAAATATTCAAACCCATTTCCCAATGCTGCTACCTGACCGTTATCGAGATTCACTCTGACGTCAGATTTTCCTATACGACCAGAGGGTGTAATGAGTTCTATCGTTTCTGTATCGAGTACCTTTATGTTCTTTGCAGGTACGGGGATACCACTAAAGTTGATACTTACATTTGATAATCCAGGGCGGAACCCACGCCCCTGTAAAGTGACTTTTGTACCACCATTGACGGAGCCCCGTGATGGAGAGATGGAAATCAGTTCCAGGGGTTCAACATACTGGACAGCACCAAATCTCTGGTCATTGGCACCGTTTTCATTCTGAACAACGAGTACGACAGGACCTGCAAGCTGTGGTGGCGCATCCAAGGTATAGCGAACAGTCCCATCTGCTAATGGCTCAGTTACAGTTATTGGTGCACTCTGTCCCGCCAACAGGAAGAGAGGTGCATCACCATTCTTTAGAGTGACCTCTAAGAGACCTCCCCCTGTTTCGACAAAACGGGGACTGACTGAGGTGAGTAAGGGTGCAGGCTTGTCATCAACGGCGGTAGTAAATGAGATTGTGTGATCAAATAGACCTGCAGTGCGGCGACTTCCCAAAACACCCTTCAACAGGATACTGAAGTTGGCCTCTGCCGGCAGCGCTGCATCCGGTGTAATCAATACACGCTTACTGTTCTGTGGGTCAAGGCTTATATCAGCCGATATTAACTGCCCTTCAGGGGTGCCGTTATCATGTACCAGTGAGAGATACCGGGAGAGGTAGGCCATATCCAACTCACCATCAGGTATCAACAGTTGCCCGCTGAACTCAAGCTCCATTACTTGGTTGGTTGGTATGTAAACCGAGCCATCAGCCGGTGTGGTGTTCACGAGATCCAGTGTAAGTGTGTCCAGCAGAAGAAGTTCTGACTTATTCCCCTCACCTGAGCCCTTGATGACTGTGACGGCAATACCATCGTTCAGTAATTTGATTGCGGACAAACTTCTTCTTTTTACACAATCTGTAACCTTAACGGCATCAAGTAGAGCGATCTGATCAATCCGGCTTGTATCATAGAGGGCCACATAACTGCTAATCGGTTTACTACCAGTACCTGAAGATTTACAAGTAGCATTACTCCCCGACCCCACCATTGTTGTAAGTGCATCCAGCGATTCAGGTTTACCCGGCACGGCAAACCCGCCCCCATCGTAAGCAGCAAGTTTGCGGATATGATCCGGCAGCGCTGCATCATAGAGGCTCACGCCATTTTTTGCCGTGGCCAAGCGCTGATTATAACCAACCCCAGTAGATGGAATATCATTTGAGCGTTTATCGACCTTGGCATATCCAATTTGTGGGGTCAGCGGTTTACTCATGTCAAAAATAAACCTGTGCCGCTCTGACACTACATGCAAAGTAGACCCGATAACCTCTAATGCCTGGGGGGAAAGTGCAACTCTCTGGCCATTGGCAAGACCATATTTCAATACACGTATCACAGCGGGACGTTTTGGCTCGCTGATACTTATGATGGCTACACCATCTTTAGAGTTGGATGTGAAAAGCAGGTCATCCAACGCCGCCATGTGTGTCGCTGTATCTGCAAAAGGCAGCGGCAGACTGTAGATGATATCCCTGTCTTTTGACTGCTGTTGCTGCTGTCCATCACCTTCACCAGGCAACCGGTCTTCTCTGTCATAGACCAGTATTAAGTTCTGGTCTTCATAGGGGGTATTGATATTTGGAAAATGGGCAGCTCCCGCAGTGACATAGAGCTGCTTATCCGTTAAATGCATATCGGTCGGTGTCAATTCCTGGGGAAGATTGTAGTACCCCAGACCATGCATAGGGGCCGCATCTGCCAATGCGTCGCGTTGATAATGGATAAGCGAGATCCAGCCGGGGGCAAAGTAATCGTTAAAGCGTTGTAGGCTCTCTACATCATTACCAATTGTGGTTACCCCTTTACCCAATACGTAGATGAGATTCAAATTGGTGTCCGAGGCAACATCCACCAACTGCCCGGGCGGCAATTTGAGTGGATCCGGCACATAGATTTTTTTCTCCGAAAGAAGACTTTTTATTTCATCCTCAAGAAGTGGTAGCTCTACAGCCAGTCGACGGTCAACTTGCAGGCGGCCATAGAAAAGAGCTTTAGGTAACAGATCCCTCCTACCATTAGCATCCCTGATCTCAAGGTCTACGAAACCACGGTACGACCCTCCAAAACCGGGCACCACCCACTCCATCTGTTCTGCACTGTAGAGTGTGACTCTGTCTTGATCTACCTTGTTTATAACAACAGTTTCAGGCTCACCGCTTTTATAGGCACGCAACTCTATTCCATCATGGAAACCATAACCGACTATGCGGACACGATCACCTTCGCCATGTTGAGATACACGAACAACCGGAGGGTCTATAAATGAAATCTGTAGTAGATCAACATAGGTATAAGCTCCAATGACTTTGTCACTGAGACCATCGTTGTTTGTGACCTTTACAGCTGCTGCACCAGCATAGTTGGGAACCGTTTTAGCAAACAGCTTCTGAAATGGATCTTCAGTTGTTGAAGCTTCTACACGCTCAATCACTAAGCGTTGACCACCCAAATAGAGCGCCGGAAGATCACCGAATCCTGTGCCTCTAACAACAATATCGGTACCACCCTCGATACTCCCGGTATCCGGGATTATAGATGCTATATCAGGAGTTTCTCCACCGGTAACTGCTGCTGTATCGAATGCAAATTGGTAATCTTTGCCTAATCCTGCACCCGTGAGGGGCGATAGAGCACCATCTACAATTACAAAATAGCGGGTACCTGGTTGAAGAACTTCACCTGTTTTAAGATTGAGGACGATGAAGCGATGCGCAGGCTGGTTGTCCTTTATTGCAAAGGTAATATTAAATTTGCCTGAAACATCTACACCAATGGTTGAATCCCCTTCTCTGACATGTACAAAGCTCTCTAGTACCGTCCCCGATGGAATTACTGAAGAGAGCTCAATATGAATCTGTCCGATACTACCAGGCTGATCGGAAGCATCAGCTTCCGGGCTATGAGACAAGACGGTTAGCTGATGAAGGTCAAGACGCCCAATACCTTTCCTACCTGCAGCGATCTGCATACCGCCACGCGCCAGTGTTATACCTCTTGTCGCGAAGTCTTCACTATTTGCCTGGCGATGAATCAATGCGGGGATGGTGGCATCACTGAGTGGATCCCCCAGCCTAGCCAGGTCAATAACCTCGACTACCGATTCGGAGGGCTTATCCTCCTGATCTGAGTAGTGAACTGAAACAAAGGCTTTATCACCGGCCAAGCCAACATCATAAACTCCATCTACAACCCTATCTTTTTGTGCCGGGGCCAGTTCAACGGTACGAATTAAACGAGGGTGGTATGAATCAGTTATGTCAATTATATTGAGTTGGGACATCTCACCATCACCCGCCATATCTGTCAGATAGAGCAAATTCCCCTTTATTTCGATCCGGTTTGCAATACCCAATGTATCCAGCGTTGCCACAATCGGCATTGACGGATCAGAAATATCGGCTACCACAAGACCCTCATGGGACGCCGCTATATATGCAAATCCATTTTTTACTCTAATATCACGACTAAATCCGTTTGGTTTGATATAGCCGACATGGTACGGCGCTGCCAAGTTGCTGATATCAATAACCTGTATGCCGCCGTAACCGTTTGCCACAAAGGCGATATCATCCTTGCGGGTCAAACCGTAGACATCTGGGTATGGCATATCCACACGTCCAGACAAAAGGTATGGTAAGCCAAACTGTTCATCACCATTGCGTACATTGAAAATCAATAACTCTCCTGCACTGTTTTCCAGGAAAACACCTCCTGCGTCAGGACTTGCTTCAATTCCAGCCTGGATCTGATCAGAGAAACCTTCACTTGCAGAAAAATTGACGCCAGGCAACAACCCAGCCTTTGATGCCAAAACAAAATTAGCATCGCTATGCAGCTCTGTAATGGTTCCAGAAAATATCTCTGAAGCACCGGCCAGCAATTCTGAATAAATATAGTGATTACCTGAGTCTAAATGAGCCTCGTTGGTGTCATCTAGAATGAAGAGGCCTGTCCGTGGCAGGGGTGGATATTTCCATTCATCTTCATTCGGATGAAGCTTTTTGAGTTCTGACCTAAGTTCCAGATCATCATAGAGCCTGTTGCCGATAGCACGATCAATTCGCATAGGATCGATATTCGACCATGCTGCGATCATTGCTCCTGAACGATCAGGACTGTTGAACTGGTCTACAGCAGTGTAATAAACGGATTTGGCAAGTGCAGCTAGTTCTGCAGGGACATTACCATTCACATCAGGAGCGCGGGGTAACAAGAAGCGGTGCTCCGATATGGGAAGCCCCACCTCATGATAAGTCTCCTCGAACTGAACATGATTTGGTGTCTCGACACGGGTGATGATGCGTACACGTTCTTGTAGGAAGTTATCACGCTTTAATATTTGCGGGTAAACAGACTCACTATGATATATGTAATAGTGGTTGCTCGGTTCACTGACAGGTGTATTGTCACCCGGCTGCCTAGTATCATTTCGAGACAACTCCTCAGTCACGTCAAATAAAGAAATCCACTCCCCGCCATCATTCCGGTATTCCCGAACCCAGCGTCGATAAACACGACGCTGTGATTCAACACCGATATCTTCAATAGCTACAATGGACTTCACCTTGCTGGCTGCTGTCAGTATCTCTCCATCAAAGGGGGAAAGAACAGAAAGTTTGGGTGCAACAGTGTCATCTATTTTCCCAACTCTAATAGTCTGAGTCTGTGTGCTATGACCAAGGATGTCATAAGCAACGGCATATAGCGTCAAACCGCCAATATCAGCCGGTGGATCTATTATTGCTTCGTATTGATTTTCCTGTGCAGCCGATCCCGTTAACTGTGATACTGAGTCATATACTGTTTGCACCGGTGTTCCATTGACATAGAAGACCACTCGATCAATACCATCCACCCCTAGATCATCAATCGCCTCAACCAGTACACGTATTTGTTGTCCATCAATAAGAACTGATTCATCGTTATCCGGCCGTATAATTGTTGCCGTCGGTGCTTTGTCTTCAACAATCGTCAAACTCCTCAGGCCGGTAAGCGGTGATGTATAACCATCTACATCTGTAGCAGTTGCTTTGAAACTCCAATTCTCTCCAAGATGACCAACAGGTACAGTAAGGTGGTACTGAAATGGCGAGGATTGATCAACTCCAACCAATGAGTACGCTTCCTCATCAGCACCAAGATGCTGGAACAATTTGGCAGAATCAACCCCAACTTCCCTATCCTTTGCAAGGACATGGACTATAATTCTTCGCCCTTCAGTTATTTCACTTATTCCACTACCCAACCCGAAACCACGGGAATCCAATACTTGAATCCCGGTAATCACCGGTGGAGTATTCCGGATTAGAGTCACAGGACGAGTCTGTTGAGATTTGTTACCCCCTCCATCTGTAGCCGTCACTGACAGTTGCATCGAAAGTTGTGGCAACTCTTCCGCTGACGATTCCCCGAGGTAGTCAGCGATGGTTTTTAATTTTATGCTTCCAATATAGGGGGGCTCCAACAGGTGAGTTATTGATACCTGTTCAGCAGCACTAAAATCACCATTAGCGTCTATATCTGCATATAGCACGACCTGTACATTGCTGACTCGCACATTATCATTTGCCTTAATAACAAACGGTAGTGCACGTTTTTCTACAACAGTAGTTCCACTTTCAAGTGGCTTGGTGATTACCAAATCAGGCGCCAAAACATCTTTCTCAATATGCACTATAACTGGTGATGGAGTATGAACTGTTCGCGCCTTGCCCTGATAACGAATTTCTGTTGCATTTGCAGTTAAAACAAGATCTTTATTAGCTTGACCATAGAGTACTTCAATCAAAAATTCGAAGGGGAATCTCGCGTCTGTAAATATACGATCTCCACCCAGCAATCCACCAACTTGGAGTACAACCCGCTCAATACCGATATCATCTACTGCATTCACCTGCACAAGAAGGTATTCACCCTCAATAATAGAGGAACCATCCTGTGGGTTACCTATAACAACAGCTGGTGCCTGATCTTCTATAATTTCGACTTCAATCTCTTCAAATGCCAAGTGCTGATCAAGATCATCAAATGCAGCTCCATAAGTATCTATCGCCTCAACACGTATCCGAATACGGTTATTATCAGGATTTGTCTTGTCAAATATGGGTACACCGACATGGAATGTGTAGGGCGCTTGACGAAGCTTTAAATTCTTAATTTCAACACTGTTTGAACCATGTGTTGCGATCAGGCGTAGGGAGTCGATACCAACATCATCAAATGCATTGACATTCACAGTAAGGGGCGCACCCTCCACTACCTTGCTTCCTGGTGCCGGTTGGAGAATATCCACAACAGGACGTTGATCTATCCGGACAGGGTAGCGTATTTCACGATTTCTTTTGTTACCTGCTGCATCGAAAGCTACCAGTTTTACCCAAATATCAGTCAGTTCATCACCATCAAGTGTGAGCAAAGAAAATCTTGCGTGAATATCCTTAAGTCGATCTACATGAATCAGTTGACGAAATTCAGGGGTGTCGATATTGACAGTGGTAACCGGCTCGAAATCTTTTGGTTCTATACCGTTGACTGTTCGTAAAGGTGCCCCGTAGCCTGCGAGTTTGTAGCTTCCATCTTTAAGCTGTATTCCATAACTTGTATATATCTCAAGATGATCAATTTTTACGTTATCGTACCCTCTGAAGCCAAGGGTAAAGTCTGAAGATTCCGGTGCACCATAACCAACACCAGGTTGTGTAACCATAACCTCTGGTAGAATTTCGTCCGCAGCTACCTGTATGGTAATTTTGTGATCAGACATTGCGCCGTCTACATCATGAATGACAGCTGTCAGTTCCAAAGGCTGATTGGTTCGAACCAAGCCACTAGGAACAGAGAAGACAAAGCCATTCTCAATAGCATGAGGACTTCTACGCTTACCATAATCATTGGCCAATTCAGTAGTATAATTTTTCTTTATGCCATCGTAGATCTCTGCAAAAGCCTGCTGGATTGCACCTGTGCCACCTATCTCGTTGTCATGCCGTAAGACATCGGCGGTAATCTTCTCAAGCTGGATCCCATTCGCATATAATTTAACGGCGTTACGATCAAGCCTGCGGTCGTCTGAGGCAACAACACCCACCTTTATAGCAAAGGTTCCCGCAACGATATATTGATTATTGGCTGGTGCAGTAATCCGCACACCAGGAACCATATTCGCCAGCGGGTGAACCAAAAAGCTCCTGACTGCCTGATGCCCATAGGTATCAACTGTAACCACTTCATATTCTGTTGGTTCAGATTGATTAAAAATGATACCTGCAGTCTCTTTGGCTCGCAAAATACTGGGAGCAGGGCAGCTTACAAGATAGCTTCTCCTATACTCTTCTACCTTTTCACCATCAGGCTTAATGCGTTGAATAACAAAGGATGCCAAACCAGCATCGTCCATAGCCTCCGTCTTGAGCTGAAACTGCTCACCCACTCGAACCCAAAACTCACCGTAGTTAACCCTTTCAGGAGTATCTAATACCTTTTGATGTTTTCCATCAACAGAATATGTTGCAAAACTGAGTAGCTTAATCTCAGGTGGCCCATTCTTCTCTAGAGGTAAAGTAAGCCCCTTTGTCGTGGTGTGTCCACTTTCATCAACTACTACAACATCAAGATTAAGAATCCCTCCACTAAAGTCCCTTGGCACCTGGTAAGGTATGGTGTAGCTTGAGAGATTGTGGGTGGCCCCAACTTCTCTAACGAGTCTGTCACGATTCTCGAAAAGCTGAATAGAACGGATGGAAGCGTTATCACTCGTTTCAATTTTAATATCAAAACGGTTCAACGGATGAGCAACAGAACCATTTTCCGGCTTAATAATGGTGACTATTGGTGGCTCGGAGTCAGCGTCAATAATACGTTCGTTCAAAACCGCCAGGTGAATGTCGCCACGCTCCAACGATATACGATCAACAGCATGGGCGAGCGTTGACATTCGGCGAATATCGTAGCTCACGGGTAGTGGTATTGCCTGCCCTACCTGTGCTTCTTTATCAAACATCTCCTGCTGTGTCCCAGCGGACAATGATGCAAGTCGCTTTTCTTCAGCAATCCCGTCTTGGATGAGAAGACTGACTTTTGGTATATATTTTATACTTCTGCTACGACTGCTGGTTGCATAACCAGTAGTTTTTCTTAGATTTCTTGAATCAATACGTATCTGCTTTAGAAAGAACTCAACAGGTGTACCGGCAATATCTGATACTTCAATCTCAATTATTGCCGCTGTGATGTTTCCGTTGTACAACTGACCGATGGGTACACCCTGAATATCGCTAACAACAAACTCTTTGGCAATGGCAGTGCAAGCATTATCACTATATGTTTTAACTTTGTACTTGATATTAAAACCGGCACCCAGCTCGAGCTTCAAACTGCCCTCAAGTTTTGGTAGGGGGAATACGTCAAGTGTACTTCCATTGGTTACTATGTACCGGCTGTCATTTAGCCAAAGAGTAGAGCTACTTCCATTTGCCTCTGGATAGATGAGGTTAATATAGGGATTGATTACAGCTGATTGATTCTGTTCAGTGTCATTGTATGCACGACCGGTAGGATCACGTGAACCAGTAGCACCCACTCCCCTTAATGATGTATAGAGGGGAAAATACCTCACCGGATACTTTGCTGAAACAAAATCATCCTTTGCAGCCAATGTCAGTTTCGAAAGTGTACCTGTTACCGGATTATCTTCTGGAGACGGGTCTAGAATACGTAGTTCAGGTGGCAAATCAGGAAGTATCGTTATCAGTCGTGACGATATATTACTGTTTCCACTTGTATCTTCAGCTTCTACGACCAGACTAAATGTTACACCCTCTGCAGGCACAGGTGAAAACTGCTGCAGATCAATCTGCAGAGTTTTTCCTCGAATTTTAACTGTATTCGAATTTACTGCTTGTTTCTCTAGCAATGGAGCATCTGCACTTCCATCGAGGTAGACTTTATAGCTGCTTAGCTCGACATCATCGGTAATTGTAATCGCAGCCTCTATAACTTGGCGTTCAATTACATTTTCTCCTGGATTATTAATTGATATTTTTGGTGCTTCTTCATCACCTTTTATTGTCAGTTTAATTCCCGTTGTTTCATCCGCGTTAATGCCTCGATCTTTTGCACGCAGCTTAAAGGTGAATGATTTACCTATCTCACTTACATATGACTCAGGTAGTTTGATAGTTGCGTTAAAGTCAACATAAAATCTCCGCCCTACAATTAGGCTCCCAAACGTCAACGGATTTGGAATGCGAATTGTTTTGACACGATCTTCTCTTGCGAAAACTTGCCAATTCAGAATTGTCTCAGCACCATCTTCATCAACAAGCACTGGTTCTACAGAGTCAATATAGAAGTTATCCTCACCTTTCCCTGAGATGGCAAATGACTGTCCTGGCCTGATGGCTACAGGGCCATCAGGCTTATCCATAAAGACAAGAGGGGCTTCTAAATCATCAAGGATGGTAAGATCAAGTAAAGCCTCACCCAGCAAACCTCCATTATCCCAAGCACGTACACCAACCCTTATTTCGCCTTCTCCTATTTCCGGGAGATGCGGCACACGCATAGCGGCCGTCAGATACTTGCCATTATTCTGGACTTGATCCAACTCTGTTTTGTTAGTAAATGTCCGATTGAATAGTGATATTCCGTCCCTTTCGATAAAGAAGCTCACTCTATTGAGTTTTCGATTATCTACTACACTGGCTGCAATGGTAAAGGGCTCCCCCTCAACCAACCGAGAACCTGCAGCCGGAGTGCGAATGGTAATCACTGGAGGCGAATCACTGATTAGTGAATATCGCCACTCTGAAACGCTTTCACCACCATAGATATCAAATGCATGGGCTTCTATCAGCAATTCATTACCGTTTGGTGGTACATTCAGGAGAAATCCCCCTTCGCGAACCTGCTGATTAGCACCGCTACTTGGGATTTGTAACGTTTGATCCAGTATAACTTCACCATTTGCAAGCAGGAGGAGGACACGCTTGAGTTGAGAATTATCAAAGCCCCGCCATTTCGCGTTGACTTTTGTACCTCGATAAAGAGTGCTGCCCTGTATTGGGGTGAGCAGTGCAAATTGTGGTGAAGTTGTATCTGGAGTAATTTGTAGTATTAACGAAGAAGCATCTGCTGCGTCACTGGATCTATTACCACGATTATCCACTGCCACGAAAACAGCTTTAATCTGGTGTACTGCATTAGTGAGTTGGTAATTACCTAGTGCAATCTTAAACTGATGCTGTACATTTTCACCTGGTTTAAGACCACTATTACTATCAACCTGTTGTTGGTGAAAAGGTTGAATTGATCCATCCAGATAGTAGGTGACGTTAATTGCAGAGACCGCCTGATCATCACGTGCCTGGACACTGAGAAGAATATCATCTAATGAAAAGTACTTATCCCGCTCTTTTCTAACTTCCACTATATGAGGGATATTATCTCTAACGACAGCTATTGTTAATCTAACTGTTGATTGATTACCTGTTTTATCTATCGCCGTTGCTTCAACCGGGTAACTGTCACGAACTACATTACCCGCATGAGAGAAGCTGGGAACCTTGATCAGCTTAAGTGCAGAGTATGCATGCAGTGCACCCGGAATCTGTTGTGGTGAAAAATCATCACCTTGAATGACATCCTCTGCATTACCTGTTAAAAGATAGCCAACTCCATTTCTCTTGACACCCTTCAGAATGAGCCTGTCAACCTGAACATTGTCATAGCCGGCGATTTTGAGAACGACACTGCTCTCTTCTACTACTTCGGCGAATTCTCCACCACCTTCTGTTCCATTCACTGAGGGTGAAACAATATTTATGACAGGTTTCTCTTCATCTCGGCCTAAAGTGACTTCTACATTACCACTGGTTGCCTGCTGTCCTTTCGAATCTACAACATCTGCACGCAATACAAGAACCTGCTCGCGTTGAATTTCACCCGGTGTCTCATATAATACGGCGTATGGTGCCTGAGTGTCTGATCCAATCAATCGTTCATTGGCATAAAAATCTACACGTTCAACAGCCACATCATCAACTGCATTGGCTCTTAATTCGATTGGTAGCCCAGCCACTACATGAGCGCCAGCTACGGGATGATTCAATGCAACGGCAGGTGGTTGATCACCCTTTACAGGTACACGTACTATCGCGGACTGAGCAATTTCTTCACTCTGATCAATAACTCTCAGTTGCAGTCTGAGTGTTGTACCTATCAGTTCCTCTGATATGGGTAGACTGAAATTATGGTTGGCACTCTGTACATCAATCGCATCATGAAATTTTGATTCTTTGTCTGTATAACGATGGGCGGAAAACAATTGTTCATTAAGATATAGCTCAACCCGTGTACCCTGAGCTAAGGTGTCATCACTGAATTCTGAAGCTACCTCTAGTGTTTGTCCTGCGCTGATAGATGAACCAACCAGCGGCGCAACCATTCGTACCGATGGGGGCTGATTTTTTATTATGCGAACCAGTCTACTAGGTATTTCACCGGTACCACCATGTGGAACATGAATCACACCATGTATGGCGCGGGAAGTTTCGTTGGTAGAAGGATTTTCGACGATGTGATCTAGACGCCACAGCTCAAAATAGGCCACCTCTTTTTCTCCCGTTGGAGAAATAACTTCACGTTCCTCAATACGTGGATAATAGCTGGTTCCAATTAAACTCCCATCAAGATAAAAATCCACATAGTTAATTTTGTCATAACCCTCTATAAGTTCAATTTCTCTTGCAAACTGAACTCGTACAGCACTACCACCAACCACTCTTTGTAGTTCAGTGGGAGACTCCCAATCAAGTTTTGGGATCGTGATTTCTCGTTTAGCTGTTACTTTAACGCTTCTTTCTTCAGAAAAACTGGTTTGCCCTGCACTGTCAACAGCTATTGCCATAAGGGAAATCGAACGATTTGCCAGCTCTTCACTTATCGGTAACAAAAGTTCAAATGGCTTAGTTGTGCGAATACCAATCGGCGCCCCATCTAAAAGAAACCGGACTTCCTGAACTGCAACATCATCGGAGGCCTCAGCTTTTAGTACTAAGTCGGAGCCCACTTCAATAGTAGTCGGAGGGGAAAATTCAATAGTAGGAGCAGCATCAATCGCACTAATTGGTACATCGACCCTTATGCCGGGCTGATTGGCAAGCTGTACAGTAACCAAAACTGGTGTTGTGTTAGGTATAACTGCTCGAGAGTTTATTCGACCCTTTTGATCCAGCTCCAGTAGACCAGTGCTTCCCGCACCTAGCGAATACTTAAAATTGAACTGCTGGCCTATCTCCGTTTTTGATCCATCATCGAAGAGAGCAAAGATGTTAGGTAAGTCAACCCACCCATTAAGATGGTCAATCTCAAACTGCCCATGCATATTCAGTGATTGCATTTCAAGTGCAACCAGTCTTTTTGTGGGATCCACTTCAATGGGAACTTCTACTGGTTCCAGCCCTGGGTACTCCACTGTAATTACGACTGGTTCACCTGCCGTCTCCTTTAGTGGGTATACGACACCTCCGGGAGTGACCGCTATCAAGTCAGGCCGACTGGACGTATAAGCTATATCAGTACCTAAACCAGGAAGCGCAGTTAACCCTCTAAATTGGAAATCCACCGAAGGAATAACCACTGAAGTTTCAAGTAAATTGGTGAAAATGATTTTTGAAGGACTGACTGTTAAGGTGCTTGCTTCTTCAATGACATCTTTACCAGTAAAAGCAATGGTAGAAAAACTTCCCTGATTACCGGAGGCATCTACGGCAGAAATTTCCAGAAGTACTACGCCATCATGGGCAATATCAGCCATACCAAGTGCTTGATTGACTGGCAGAGACAACACAAATACCTGCTGACTTTCTCTCTCAGGGTATACTCTGGCTGTGCCGTTGCTTGACGCAAATGCCATCCCTTTTGCTTTATCGACCACACCACCCGCTGCACGCAAATCAGAGGCACGTAATCCCGTTGCAGTGAAATTTACGTGACTAAGGTCTGTATCTTCATCTACGCCTGCTGTGATAACAAGATACTGTTTATCGCCTACAAGGCTAAACGCAACATTATCCAAGGTGATTTTTGGCTGGACAGCTTCAACCAGAAAGGTCTCTTCATGAATTTGTGTTTCACCAGCACGAAAATTAAGGGTGATCTGGGGCTGGAATACACCGGGGCCGTTGGCTACAAATCCGAGCTGACACCCAACGGGGGTATTATAATTACGGGTAGTATCTTCAATAGAGAACTGATTCCGAAAAGAACCAGCGGCCACGTCTATGGAAGCCACATCGCTACAGTCTGAGATAGCTGCAACATAACTTGCCCGATCACTAGTGGCCATAATATTGCCACCAGACCGAATATCCACATCAACGCCAGCAGCCGTTAGCCCAGAGCAACTCAAAAGAAAGAGCGCGGACAAAAACTGAACTACTCCCTTAGTATTCCCTGTTTCAAACACGCCTTATTCCTATCAATCGTCTTTTATTATTCTCCCCTAGTCTTTGCGGACAACAGGCCCGCCCACAAGAAAACTCTGGTGGCAACAATGGAAGCTCCGTGATCTCTCCCTATACATTATTCGATGCACCCAGTACAGGAAGTAGGGCTATTATTCGCCATAATATCTTTCCTTGTCAAGAATTATGGTCCGCTGTCTCATTTGAGCCACCCCCCCTTAACGAGTAAAGGTGTACTGCGAAGGGCTATGAAAGCTTTCTCAATGACTCAGGGTTAATCAAGTAACCATTTGATATGGTAATGCTTTTGCACACCTAAGAGCCAAAAATATCTTCGATATTCTACGTCAATAATTAATCTATCAATTCCAATTACCGTGGGGCTCCAGGCGATTGACCTTGGCACTTTGCATCAGGCTGTAAAGCGCTGTCGTGCATAAACTCCTGCCGGGATATCGGAATACAGCTGGCTATCCCTTCCCCGAACGACGGACACTAAAGGTAAATGAGTGCTTTTGATCTATGGGCGCAAAAGTCGGTTGCCAATTGTAACCGACTGATTTTCTTAGCTACCTCCCATCCTGTTTCAACCTGATAAAGTATATAACAG
>JBEVXT010000730.1:0-5098 GCA_040505955.1 Sedimenticola sp.
TGATTTCAGAGTCTGAGAGTTGCGGTATCGAAGGCGCACGCATCAGTCCGGGAAGATGGCTGCGCACCGGCCTGCCGGTGACCCTGATCAGCCTGCTGCTGGCGAGTGGCGGATTTGCCCTGTTTTTTGATTATTTCCTGTGAATCATTGCAGTAACTCCCCAATATGTCTCTGCTATAGGAGTTATTTTCTTGAGAAGGTGCCCGTTTATTTTGGAGTGTGTGCTGATTTTACCTGGATTTTCGCTCCGTACCCTTAACCTGCCATATGGTTTTCGTGCCGCTTTGCGGTCATATCCAGCCCCAGTGCCTGCATAACTGCCAGTATCGTTTTTAATGTTGGGTTGCCCTGTTCACTAAAAGAGCGATAGAGCTGCTCCCGTGAAAAACCGGTTTCACGCGCAACCAAGCTCATGCCTTTGGCACGCGCAACCACTCCCAGTGCCTTGGCGATATAGGCGGCATCACCTGTGGAAAAGGCATCGGTCATAAATACCTCAATACCTTCTGGACTATCCAGGGCTGAGGCGGGATCGTAGTCATACAGGGGCTCTGTCATCTCAATCATCCCAATTTCTTGCTAGTCGCCTAGCAGTTTCAATGTCCCGGTTTTGGCTGCTTTTGTCACCACCACACAAAATGATAATGATTTCATTGCCATGTTGCTTGAGATAGACTCGATATCCGGCACCAATGTGGATTCTCAGTTCACTCACACCCCGACCAACCGGGGCTACGTCACCAGCCAGACCATTTGCTAGTCGAAAGATCCGCGCCGCAATAACCGCCTTTATGCGTCTGTCCTTGAGCTTACTTTCTCACTTCAGATAGGTCGCAGTCTGCTTTATCTGGATCATGCTCAAACCGTAGTCAATAAACTACAGATATTCAAGTGTTTTATTGAAGACGCGACACCAATCACTCAAATGGTCATGTGATGGATGTCCTGATGTCCTATTTCGCCTTCGTCTATAGCACTCTCACCGGCCCATGGTTAGTACCTGAGGCTGTCGAAGCGCGACTCAATCGACCTTTTCAGCTACGCCTGGAATAGTGACCACGTTAGGCTAGCGATAAAGATCAAGTTATACCAAAATCAGGGGAAAAACCGTCTGCACGAGGGGGGGCCTATGCCTGATATTTCTCTGAGAGACTAGATTTCTCACGGGTTGCTTGAAAATACTTCATCTAAGTGTGCTGTCTGGTGTTGCTATTACCCATAAAAATTGATTTAAGGGGAAGCTGGCCTGCTCAGGGAATTATGTGCGTCAGCGCTGATAAAAAGTCAGCCCCGACGCGCAACCTACAGCCTGCAGATAAATCAACCACTTACACCGAGATAGAAAAAAACATTTCGTAAATAGGGCTAGACAACCCCCATTCATGATGGCAGAATTGACAGTGAGTCATTGCCATCATGGAGATAGACCGAATGCCGAATACACCCCAGCCCATCATGTACCAAGGGGATAGAGAGATCGCCCCCCAGGAGATCGCCCACATATGCACCGTCCTGAAAAGGTTTCCAGGATTATCCCGCAAAGAGATGGTATACACACTGTGCGAGACCCTTGAATGGCTGACACCTGCAGGCCTGCCAAAGGTTGATGCCTGCACAAAGCTCCTGCATCGACTGGAAGAGGATGGCACTGTCCAGCTACCCCCTCTGCAGAAAGATAAACGCAGGTCAGGTGCTTGTCGACAAAAACCGCCTCGACCCCACGTAGAGATCGAAGCTCAGCCACCTCTGATAATGCCACTGAAAGCACTTGACCCGATACAATTAATCCCACTGGTAGACAAACGAGCCAAGGATCTCTGTAATGCGTATATTCAGCGCTATCACTATCTAGGCTACAAACGCCCCTTCGGTTATCGGCAACGCTATTTCATAGAGGCGGGCTCCCATCGCTTGGGTTGTATTCTGTTAAGCGGCCCCGCCAAGGCACTGGCGGCACGCGACCGCTGGATCGGCTGGGACGACCGGCAGCGCTTGAAGCATCTCCCTTGGGTACTCAACAACAGCAGATTTCTGCTCTTTCCCTGGGTGAGGGTAGCGAACTTGGCCAGCCACGTGCTTGGGCAGCTGGCTCGGAGGGTCGGTGATGACTGGGAGGTGCGCTGGGGTTATCGACCTGTTCTGCTGGAGACCTTTGTTGACCCGGTGCACTTCCATGGTGGTTGCTACCGTGCTGCTGGCTGGAAGCTGCTGGGTCGAACCACCGGTAAGGGATTGACACGGCCCGGGAAGCAGTATCAAACCAGCCAAAAACTGATTTTTGCCAAATCGCTGCAGACGGACTTTCGTCACCTGCTGTGTTCTGATCAACTCAAAGGGAGAACTGAGCTATGAGTAAGCCAAACCACCGCCAGGAACATAAAGAGATTAAAAGACAGGACGAGAAAAAAAACTCAAACAACAGCAGTTGCGCCACCTTCAGCGTGAAGCAGGTCTGATACCGCATTCCAACCCCACACCCTCCTCATGCTCTATGGGATCTTGGTGTTTGTCTTCCAATACAGCTCCCGGCGTGTGGCTAACAGGGAGATCACCCGACCCATGTTCGAATCCAATCTCCGGTTGCTGTTTCCGCAGTTAGACAGCATCCCCCATTCCGATACGCTGTTTCGGCTACTGTGTTGTATTGACGTTCATCAGATCGAAACGGCTCATGTCGAACTGGTCAGTCGCTTGATCGAAAATAGAAAGTTCAGCCGCTACCTGATCAATAACTGTTATCCCATCGCCATCGATGGCAGCCAAAAGATCGCTTTCTCCCATCTTTGGGATGAGCATCTTCTGCAACGCAAAACGGGACCAAAGGTCGAGCCTGATAGTGATGAGGAGCAAGATTACCAATATTTTGTCTATGTCCTTGAAGCCAGCCTCAGCTTCCGTAATGGCATGGTCATTCCACTGATGAGTGAGTTTCTTGAATATACTCCGGGTGATCTTCAGAGCAGCAAGCAAGATTGTGAGCAGAAGGCATTTCACCGACTTGCCGCTCGCATCAAGAAGGCTTTTCCGCAGCTGTCCATTATGCTGTTACTCGATGGCCTTTACCCCAATGGTGCCGATCAGTCCCTGCAGATAATCCGGGCTGCGCAGTAGCCTTACTTTTTCATGTGTCATTTTCAGGTAACCTGGACATAAATATTACCGATATATGCTATTATCGGTAATAAATATTGCCGGTACGTGCTATGAATGAGCGACTTAAAGAGATTATCCTCGATGGTCAGGAGGCTGTTTTTGAGGCAGGTGTGCCGCGGCATTTGAGGATGACACCTGTTTCCGGGAAGGCGACCATCTGTATTGGGGTGCGACGCTGCGGGAAATCAACCCTTCTCTATCAGCACCTCCAGGGACTGCTCGATGCCGAGGTGGGACGGGAGAACATTCTTTACCTTAACTTCTTCGATGATCGTCTTCATAACCTTCAGCATGAGGGCTTGGGTCAGATAGCTGAGGCCTATTTCTCTCTCTATCCTGAGAAGAAGGGGGTGGAGCAGATCTACTGCTTCTTTGATGAGATTCAGGCTGTACCGGGCTGGGAACCTTTTGTCGACCGCCTGCTGCGCACAGAAAAGTGCGAAGTCTTTATCACCGGTTCATCTGCGCGGATGCTCTCTAAGGAGATCGCCACCCAGATGAGAGGCAGGGCGCTCTCCTGGGAACTTTTCCCTTTCTCGTTTCCGGAGTTTCTCGATTTCAAAGGCATTGAGTATGGCGGTACTTTCTCTTCAAAGAAGCGACTGGTGATCCAGAAAGCCTTTGAGGGCTACTGGGAGGAGGGAGGTTTTCCCGAGGTACTGGGGCTTGACCGGGGGCTGCGGATCAAAATCCATCAGGAGTACTTCAATGCGGTGCTTTTTCGAGATCTTGTTGAACGACACGATATCTCTCACCCCAGAGCGGTATCCGATCTGGCGCATCGGTTGGTTGATAATACGGCATCCCTCTATTCGGTCAACAGCCTGACCGGCTATCTTAAATCCCTGGGGCACAAGGCGCCGAAGTCGGCGGTCTCGAATTATCTGGCATGGTTTGAAGATGCATATTTTCTTTTTACCGTTCGGCTGTTCGATGCATCAATCGCCAGAGCCAATGCCAATCCCAAGAAGGTCTACTGTATCGACCACTCGATGGTTACCTCTGTTGCTTCGGGTATCCTGGTCAACTCAGGTCACCTGCTTGAAAATCTGGTATTCAATGCCCTTCGCCGGGTGGTGCAGGTGGTTCATTACTATAAGACGAAGAGCGGTCGTGAGGTTGACTTCATTGCTCAATTTCCCGATCGATCCCGTCTGTTGATCCAGGTGTGTGAGACGATGGCGGATTCCGTTACCCGAAAAAGGGAGGTGTCCGCCCTGCAGGAGGCAATGGCAGAGCTTAACCTCTCCTCGGGTATCATTGTTACACGTCATGAAGAGGAGCAGATTGAAGTCGAGGTGGGTGAGATTGAGGTTATTCCCGTGTGGCGGTTTCTTTTGATGGCACGTGTGAGCGAGTATCATACTCCTTAGTAGTAGCTCTACCGGCACCCCGGCATAGGCCGGGATTCAGAGAGACGCATCATCAAAATGATCCGTGGGGATGCGCGGCTGCTGCCTTTCTATCTCAGTCTCAGCGTTAGCCTGATCAGCATGATTCTCGATAATGTCACCACGGTGATTGTATTTGCGCCGCTGACCTGCCGCCTGCTGAAACGTAATCCCCTGCCATTTTTTGATGGCAGAGGCGATGTTCTCAAATATCGGCAGGTTTGCTCCGTTGATGACAACCCTAGGAGCCAGTCCGAGAATAGGAGACCTACTCGGCAATTGCTCCTGCATTGCTCTAACTAACTACATCCATGTAGGCGTGTGGAATGCTCCTTTTGGCTCATTTCCCCGCTCATTTTCGTTAAATATGCCCAATATTCGCCTTAAATGATCAAGAAAATGGACCAAAATGAGCATCCCTCGCTACGGTTCCTATTCTCGGACAGGCTCCTAGAATAGTTACGAAGGATTAACCTTTTTTGTTTTCCATCATCTGTTCAATGATCGGTTGCAGAATGATCTCCATTGCAAAGCCCATCTTTCCACCGGGTACG
>JBEVXT010000731.1:0-4509 GCA_040505955.1 Sedimenticola sp.
TTTTCAGATTAAGTCAGTGCCACTCAAGTCTCGACCATCTCACGCAGACCAACGCGCATTCGCCTGTTCTGCCTGCCTTTGTTCTCAATTTTCATGATTCTGACTGGACGACACTCAGAAGTTGAGGCCACATGGGTACCACCACAAGCCTGACGATCAAGATCGCCAATGTGTACAACTCTTACCATCCCGTCCGACCCCTTCGGAGGGGCCGCTGATTTTGCCCGAAACAGTCCGGGCAAAGCTTCCGCCTCATCCCAGCGCATCCAGTGCGCCGTTACCGGGTGGCCCTCTTGGGCAGCTCTGTTTATTGGCTCCTCCAGTGCACGTAGCTGATCATTGTCCAGACCAGGCAAATCGAAATCTATTCTCAACGTGCCATTGCTGTTCAATTGAGCACCTGTGAGCAGCGCACCATCAAATGCCTGAAAGACAATGGCGTTGATAATATGAGCAAGCGTGTGCAGCTCACTCTGTAAGTTGCGGTGATGCTTATCAACGCGAATTTCCACCGATTCCGCATCTTCCAGCGGCTTATCTATAGAGTGCCATACTCCCTCCGGTACATACTCAACAGCATCAACAACAGCAGATTCATTGTTAAAAATGATAACGCCCTGATCGGCTAACTGCCCTCCGCCACCTGGAAAGAAAGGCGACCTCTCCAGCAGGACTCTCCCAGGCTCGGCTGCCAGTACATCCGCATGGAGATTAAGTTCGAAGGGGTGATCCTGGCAGTAGTAATGCGTCATGATAATTGCCGTGGAGCACCGATCAGTCCCAAACATCGGTACTGAGGTAGCGCTCCCCGGTATCTGGCAGCATGGCCAGTAGAATCTTGTCCCGGTACTCTTCCCGCTGTGACGCCTTGATCATGCCAGCCACTGCAGCGCCGGAAGAGATGCCGGCGAATATGCCCTCCTGTCGGGTCAGGTGGCGGGCCATGCTATAGGCCTCCTCAGTGGTAATGGGGATAATCTCATTGTAGATAGCGGTGTCCAAAGCATCTGGAATAAAACCGGGGGCGGTTCCCATGATCTTGTGCTTGCAGGCAATCCCCTGGGAGAGGATGGGGGAGTCGGCTGGCTCAGTGGCAATCATTGTGACCCCCGGGTGGTACTCCCGCAGGTGTTTGCCTATTCCAGAGATGGTGCCACCGGTGCCGGTGGTGCAGACAACGGCGTTCAACTCGCTACCGAAATCTTCCCAGATCTCCCTTGCCGTGCCCTTGTGGGCTCCCGGATTGTCCGGGTTGAAGTGCTGACCGATAAAAAACCATCCCTTCTCCTTCGCTAATCTTTTCGCCTCCGCGATGGCCCCCTTGGTGCCCAGTTCCGCCGGGGTCAGCACCAGTTCCACACCGAAGGCGCGCAGTATCGCCTTACGCTCTTCGCTCATATCCTCGGCCATCACCAGCACCGCCGGGTAGCCCTTCACCGCCGCCACCATGGCGATGCCGATTCCGGTATTTCCGGAGGTGGGCTCAATCAGCACCTCGCCCGGTTTCAGGTCGCCGCGCAGTTCCGCCTGCTCGATCATATTCAATGACGGGCGATCCTTGACAGAGCCGGCGGGGTTGAAGCTCTCCACCTTTACCCAGAGCTCTTTAGCCAGGGTGTCTGTGATCCTGTTCAGTCGTATGACAGGAGTATTACCGATAGTTTCGAGGATATTTTGGTATTTCATCTTTTGTTGAATCCGGAGCAATGCGGGGTGAGCGGGTGATGATACCGGATTTGTATTGCTATTGCCGGATGAGTGCATATTCCGGCCATTGTGAACCTTTATTACGAGGTAACTATTCAGTTGGGTACGGGGTCGGAGTCGATTGCATCGAAAATAGATGGAAATTACCACCCATCTTGATGCAATCGACTCCGACCCCTGGTGAAAAGACCCTCTTAGCGGCGGGTACTGAATAGTTACATTAGGAGTATGAAAAAAGCCATATTCATCGGCAGCAAAAAATAGGATGGATCGCTTCGCTCTTGCGATCTACCCCTATTCGTAGTACGCCTAAAGCCGAATAAATTTAATGGTATGTTCACTCATATCCCTGGCATGGACTCCCCTGTTACGATTTCACTACTTCTGTATTCGAGTGGCCCTCCAGCCCCCACCCCATCCCTTACCCATGATGGCGACCTGGGGTGTGTCGTAGGTTCCCCCCATCGACTTGGAGCCAACGCGCATCTTGCGTGATCGCCACTCCACCCAGCCAACCTTGGGCGCCCTGTATACCATCGTGAATATCCCGTCGGCAAACATCCAGCGCCCGTTGCGTTTTGCCCCTATATTGGCACCTGCCGTCTGTTTCCATTTCAAGCGACCGTTTTTCCTGAGAACAAGATCCGCCCTCCACCCCGAACGTGGTACACCATCCTGTTTCCCCGTCATCCTCCACTTTCCGGCAAGCAGCAGTGCGTCTCCGGAAGGAACTCTGGATTTGTGCTGAAAACAGTAGTTATTGTTTGTGGTACGGCGCTTGCAGCGCCCACTATGACTCATCAAAGCGGCCCCGCATTTATGGGATCTCCTGGCTGGAGAGGCAGGGGCCGGTGAGTCCAATATTCCCAACTTCTTTTTAAATACCCTTTCGAACGCCTGTTCCAGTGATCTCAAATCGGCTGCTCTCTTCCTCGAAGGATAGTCAGGGTTTTCGGGAATATTCTTTCTCAAAACAGCCGCTATCACTTTCATCAGACGTTTCAATAACTGTCTGAGGACGGTGAGAGAGAGGCTTTTGCGATGCTCTTTCACATAGTCCAGCAACTCATCCAGTCCTGGAACATCCATTAAGAGGCGGCGCTTTAGCCCGGATGCCTCTGCGGAAATCTCCTCCCGCTCCTCTCCTTTCTCCGCCAACCCCTTGCCGCTCTCCGGATTAAACAGCGCCGGATAGACCTCCTCCAGCTCATTCATAATTTTTTGAATGATCTGCCGGACAAATCCCATAAACCGGGTAATCAGCTCGTTTTGATCATCTTCATCCAATATGGCCAGGGCGGTATTTCTCTTCAGCCAAGTGCGTAGCCTACCTTCTATTCGGGGATAGAATGCATCCTCCAGGAGATCTTGTAACTGATAGTCCATGGGAAGTTGCTTGCGGAATTTAAAAAACAACCGAAACAGCTTCTTTTTATAACGCCGTAGGTAAGCTTCAAGAGTGGGAAGGGTATCTTCCAGGATACGATCACCGTTCTTGTCCTGAATCATCCTGTTGAGAGCATTCTCAAAGATCGGCTTCAATTTGTAAAAATCACAGATTTCTTTTACAAAATCAGAAAACTCTCCGTGGATCTTCTTCAGAACCTCGGCACGACCGTCGATCTTCCTCGCCTCGCGGGACTCCGATGCCTTGATCACTTTATCGAGCTTGTGGAACTCCGACCTTTTATCAAAATAATCCCAGGAGAGCGAACCGATCTCATCAAAATCGTTGTATTGGTAGTCGTTACCCAGTTCCAGTAGGCCCTTCTCTTGTTTATTCATAGCGTGAAATTTCCTGACTTAACCCATATTCAGATTAAATGTTATGCCACCCTTTCAGGAGAGGCCTGGAACTCTTCATCATTCTCGTAAGTGGGTTCATGACAGCAGCCTGATGAGAGTGACCAAGATAATCGATAGTTTACCCCCTCATTCTGTCCAAATTACCTGACGGCCAAGCAAAAGTAAATTCCTATCACTGGTCACACTTCTTAAGGAGAATTAGCCATTTTCACTGGCAATAACTTCCTCTTTAAAAATTAGTTGATCACCTTCAATGTATATCCTAATAAGATTTATTTTCATTTCCTTTTTACCTATATTCTCATAAAACATGAACATGTTCGTATCGCTGGGATGGCTATGAGAAGTGAGCGTGCCATTTTTATACTGGGTAAAAGAATACTGGTGATACAGATCAATGGTTTTCATTATTGCCATTTTATGCGTATGACCGCAGAAAACATGTTGGATATTATGCTTTTTAATTAAATCGATGACTAGAGATGAGTTAAAAAGCGGGTCAGAATCAGTCTCTAATATAGAGTGGTGATTAAGCAGTATCACCTGATCACAGTTTAGCCGAGTTATTTCTGAAGAAACCGCTTCCAATACTTCTTCATCAACATTTCCATTATCTTTATACAATTCATTTGTATCCAGACATACAACCAACCCGGACTCCCCATTAACAGAAATTTTCTTAATAAAGTTAATGTCTGTAAATCTGTCTTTTACGCCTGACGTAATTCCATCTAAAAAAAGTCTATTTTTTGTGCACTTTTCAGGATTCTTAGGGTGGATAAGATCGACCTTATTAATGTATTTCTGGAAAAAATCCTGAGATCGCATGTTTCGTTTATCATGGTTCCCAACAATCGAAATAATATGCTCACATTTTATCGAATTTAAAAAATCTCTGGCAGCTTCAAACTCGCTTTCTAGAGCATCTGTAGTGCTATCTCCCGTATTAATCACGATGTCAGCAGAATAGGCATTTAATTTGTCCAATAGCATTTC
>JBEVXT010000732.1:0-2494 GCA_040505955.1 Sedimenticola sp.
CTACATCTGCCGCAATGGGACGGGAGAAGCTGGGCCAGCCGGTTCCCGATTTGTATTTATCGGTGGAGGAGAATAGGGGTTCGCCGGTAACGATATCCACATAGATGCCTGGCTGCCTCTGATCCCGGTAGGGATTGCCAAAGGGGTAGTGGTGGGTGTCCTTGATTCTTTTTTGATTCTTTTTCTGGGGGCACAATAAGGGTTGTGTTATCGAGTGCGCCGGTGGTTCAATGCAATCATGATCACCCACTCCGCTACTCTCTACTTCGTCGCTGTCTTTATCTGGGGCTCGACTTTTTTTGCCATCCGCTTCCAGTTGGGGGAGGTGGCACCGGAGTTATCCATTGCCTATCGTTTTGCCCTGGCCGCCATAATGCTGTTCACCTGGTGTCTGCTGCGGCAGTTGCCATTGCGCTTCAGCTTCGGCCAGCATCTGTGGCTGCTGCTGCAAGGGTTGACGCTCTTCTGTGGTAACTATCTGCTGATCTACTGGGCCACATCCCACCTCACCAGCGGTCTGATTGCGGTGATTTTCTCCACCATCGTGTTGATGAATATTATCAACAGCGTCATCTTCTTCCGTACTCCCACCACGCCATTGGTAGTGGTCGGTGCCCTCCTGGGCTTGGTGGGCATCAGCCTGGTGTTCTGGCCGGAGCTTGCCAATATCCAGGGTGACCACGGGGCATTCAACGGGCTGTTATTGAGTCTCGCGGGGACCTTTATCGCCTCTCTTGGCAATATTGTCTCGGCGCGTAATCAACGTCAGCAACTGCCGGTGATCCAGAGCAATGCCATCGGTATGGCCTACGGGGCGCTGATACTCTTTGTTGCCGCCCTGCTGCAGGGGCTGCCGCTTACCTATGAGTTTACCGTCGGCTACAGCGCCTCCCTGCTCTACCTTGCGTTGTTTGGTTCTGTTCTGGCCTTTGGTAGCTACCTGACCCTGCTTGGCCGCATCGGACCGGAGCGGGCCGCCTACGCCATGGTGCTCTTCCCCCTGGTTGCCCTGGGGATCTCGACCCTGTTTGAAGGGTACCGCTGGACAACGGTGGCCGCCGTCGGGGTCGCACTGGTGGTGGTGGGTAACCTGCTGATTATCGTCCCCAGGCAATACCTGTTGCGGGCTGCCAGGAGGGTAGGCTTATTTACCGATCCTTAACGCTAACGAATCAATCTTTCGAGAAGCATATCCTGTAGATCTCGCCTGCCCCCATTGATTTTGGGAATGAAAAGCGACCGGGAGGTGGGTGGTCTTAAAAGTCCAGTGGACTCTTCGCCTCCTTGTTCGTGTTGCTCTTGACCGTGTGGGTGTAGATCATCGTTGTCCTCACGTCGCTGTGCCCCAGGAGTTCCTGGATCGTGCGAATATCGTAGTTCGCCTGCAAGAGATGGCTGGCATAGCTATGCCTCAAAGTGTGGGCAGATGCGCGCTTGGGGATCGCAGCCTCCTGTACCGCCTTCTTGATCGCTTTTTGCATAAGGGTATCGTGCAGATGATAACGGCGATACTCCGAGGTACCAGGTACATGGGTCAACGACACCGCTGGGAAAAGCCACTGCCATGCCAGTTCCCGTGCCGCATTCCGGTATTTCCTATCCAATGCGTCGGGCAAAAATACGCCCGCGTAGCCGGCAGCGAGGTCGCTCTGATGAACCTTTGCGACATATTTGATCTGATCCCTCAGTTCATCCGCCAAAATCTCCGGCATAGGCACCGTGCGATCCTTCATTCCCTTTCCGTTATGTACCGTCAAAAGTTGCATGTCGAAGTTCAAGTCCTGAACCCGCAACTTCATGCCTTCAAAAAGGCGCAGTCCACACCCATACAACAGCTTGGCGATTAGCTCTTGGGGGTGAGGGAGCCGCTTAATCACCCGATCCACCTCCTCCCGTGAGAGAACCACCGGCACATGGGGTCGCCGCTTTGCCCGAACCACCCCCTCGACCTTTTCGAACGCCTTCTCCAGCACATGGCGGAACAAAAACAGTAGGGCGTTGAATGCCTGATTCTGGCTGGAAGCCGCGACCTCCTTCTCCACAGCTAAAAAGCTCAAAAAATCCTTAACATCGTCCATCGACAGTGACTTGGGGTCTTTACTCTTGGTGAAAGCCTGAAGCTTGCGAGTCCAGCTCCGGTAGGCTTTGAACGTCTTCGGGGAATAGTGCCTTACCTTGATCGCTGAATTGAGCTTGTCGTAGACCCAGGTCCAGTCCGCACCATTGCATGTCGGGTGAGCATAGCTGCCGGAGGGCTCGGAAATGGCATGCGAGTCATGCGCAAGCCGGGATGCATTTTCTGGTGGTTTAGGCACTGATACTGCTCCTTTTTCGAAAGGTGAAGTCTCTCTTCTAGATCGTGAAGGCGTGGCCTGGGAGGCGGAGCTCTGGTACTGAGTACGGGAGTGTTTGGGGTGGGTGGTAGGATTTGTACTTACCGCTGTATCAAGTGGCGCCACCGCCGTTGAGTTAGGGGTGTTTTGCGCGGGATATT
>JBEVXT010000733.1:0-2720 GCA_040505955.1 Sedimenticola sp.
TTTTAGACACGCCCTTTTTGTGGATGGGCGCGCTGGCTCTCCTGCTCCAATTTGTTAAATGCGTTGACATACGCCTTCGCTGAAGCGATCACAATATCGGTGTCGGCGCCCTGGCCGTTGACGATACGGTCGTTACGCTGCAGACGCACAGTCACTTCACCCTGGGCATCGGTGCCGCTGGTGATGGCATTGACCGAATAGAGCTGCAGTTCCGCACCACTCTCGATAATCTTCTCCATCGCCCTGAATGCCGCATCAACCGGACCACTGCCAGCCGACTCCCCCTCCCGTTCCACCCCGTCGGCACAGAGAACCACGCGCGCCATGGGCGTTTCACCGGTTTCGCTGCATACCTTGAGAGAGACCAGCTTAACCCGCTCATTTTCAGCACTGAAACCAGCATCATTCACCAGTGCCTGAAGGTCATCGTCAAAGATCTCATGCTTCTTGTCGGCAAGCTCCTTGAAACGGCGAAAGGCGCCGTTCAGCTCCTCTTCTGAATCGAGGGTGATCCCCAGCTCCTCAAGACGCGAACGGAAGGCGTTACGGCCGGAGTGCTTGCCGAGCACCATGCGGTTTTTGCTCCAACCGACATCCTCGGCACGCATGATCTCATAGGTCTCACGGCTCTTCAGTACACCATCCTGATGGATACCCGCTTCATGAGCAAAGGCGTTGGCGCCGACAATCGCCTTGTTCGGTTGCACCGGAAAACCGGTAATACTTGAAACCAGGCGCGAACAGTTGACAATCTGGGTGGTATCAAGTGTGGTATCGCATTGAAACAGATCGCGCCGAGTACATACCGCCATCACCACCTCCTCCAGAGAGGCGTTACCGGCACGCTCACCCAGGCCATTGATGGTGCACTCCACCTGACGGGCGCCGTTGAGCACCGCCGACAGAGAGTTGGCCGAGGCGAGCCCCAGGTCGTTATGGCAGTGGACGGAGAAGACCGCCTTGTCAGCATTGGGAATGCGCTCGATCAGCGTGCGGAGGGTCTCGCCAAACTGCTGTGGCAGATTGTAGCCAACGGTATCAGGTACATTGATGGTGGTGGCGCCTGCGGCAATCGCCTGCTCATAAACCCTGCAGAGGAAGTCGAGCTCAGAGCGCCCCGCATCCTCTGCTGAAAATTCAACATCATCGGTATAATTGCGAGCACGCTTTACCGCCCACACCGCCTGCTCCACCACCTGATCAGGCGTCATATTGAGCTTATGCTTCATATGGATCGGAGAGGTGGCGATGAAGGTGTGGATGCGTCCGGAATTGGCTTTTTTGATCGCCTCACCGGCACGGTCAATATCCTTCTCCAGAGCACGAGCGAGACCACAGATAGTGCTCTCCCTGACGGTTTCGGCAATCGTCTGAACCGAATCGAAGTCACCCGGACTGGCCATGGGAAAGCCAGCTTCAATCACATCCACCCGCATCTTCTCCAATGCTTTGGCAATGCGCACCTTCTCTTCCTTTGTCATCGATGCGCCGGGACTCTGCTCACCATCGCGTAAGGTGGTATCGAAGATGATCAGTTTTTCCTGGTCACTCATAATCTGCTCCTGAGCCTGTTCCGCTCGCTGGGTCTAGTGCGCTTTGAATAAGTAACTATTCAGCACTGTGCCGTAACTGTTCAGATTGCCCCTAAAATTCGTCAGTTCATAATTGCCTAAGTCAGGGTGTTTGGTCGTCTGAATCATCTGTATCTGAAGGCTCGCCATCCGTTGCCACAACAGGGGTGGCTTCATCCACCCTGCCTGATCTCCCCCCCCGGCGACCGGCTCTGTGTTGTCGCAAATGTTTCAGTGTCAGTACCGGGCCAGAGACGGCATAGGCGAGAAAGATCAGAAACAACACCAGGGGCGGCTGCACATACAGCACTGAGAAGGCGAGCATCACAACAACCATGGAGAAGAAGGGAACCTTACCGCGAAAATCGACCTCTTTGAAGCTGTTGTAACGGATATTGCTGACCATCAGCAGACCGGTAGCCACCGCCAATACACCCGCAATGATACTGATGTCATTGCCACTGATGGCATAGTCTTCACAGACCCAGACCGTTCCCGCCATAATCGCCGCCGCCGCCGGGCTGGGAATACCCTGAAAATAGCGCTTGTCGGCGGTGCCCACCTGAGTATTGAAGCGCGCCAACCGAAGAGCAGCGCCGGCGGTGTAGATAAAAGCGGCCAACCAACCCACTTTGCCGAGGCTGTTAAGCGACCATACGTACATTACCAATGCCGGAGCCAGACCAAACGACACCATATCCGAGAGACTGTCGTACTCGGCGCCAAATGCGGTCTGGGTGTTGGTCATGCGTGCCACCCGACCGTCGAGTCCATCGAGAATCATGGCGACAAAAATAGCGATGGCGGCATTTTCAAACTCACCGCTGATGGCTCCGAGAATGGCGTAAAAACCACAAAACAGAGCAGCCGTGGTGAACAGGTTGGGTAGTAGATAGATACCCCGTCTGCGCTTGGCTTTGTGCAATCTTTCAGGCATGAACCTAATCCTTTTTATCCCTCTATAGAGTCAGGATTATAATTGAGATCCAGCCAAATCACAGCACAAGTCATCCGGAAACAGGACCAGAAACAGGACATCCACCACTTATACAGCACTGAATGCCATTAACTTAGGTGGAAAATTCCCCGTAAACTTCAGGCTCGTCATTCCCGCGTAGGCGGGAGTAGTGGTGCAGGGATGCACCGTTT
>JBEVXT010000734.1:0-3249 GCA_040505955.1 Sedimenticola sp.
CATTATTTCATCCAAGATGGCCGCCAAAATTTCAAAATGTTATATTTTTATTAGCAAATTTGATGCTCTTCTCATGAACCACTGGGTATATGGTCGTGAATCTTTACAGAAATAGTCCTTAGATGAACACTTTCCAAAATTGTTAAAAGAAAGTTGATGAGAAATCAAAGATGGCTGCCATGGAAAAAGTAGGCAAATGCTTCAAACGACATATTTTGGCGTATTTCGACAACATTTTGCATGAATGATCGTTGGCCGATGGACTTTCAAGATTGTTAAAATGGTGATCACGGAGTCAAAATAGGCGTGGCCCGAAGAGTGAAATGTAGATCACATTTCTTTTTTCGTCAAATCTGGTCGTGTCATATAACAACTCGAAGGTATTGATGAGCCAATTGCTCTGGCGCATATTCAACATGGAGTCATCAGGTCATCCAAGATGGCCGTTGATATGTGTCAAAATGTCCTCCTTTTATGTTTCATATAACTTTGACAAATTTACTGCATTATTGCATACTGAGCAGATGGTGGAATATGAAAAGCTACCACTTGCAACCAACATAGTACACATCTGTACAAACCGGTTAACATCTACATCCAGTGAGCGATACATGTCCATTCTGGGCCTCTTGCTTTAATGTCCACGGGGGACAAGCTCCGAGACGCACGTAGCATCATCAGTAGAAGATGTTATCCACCATTCTGCCATTCTCTATGATTTTAAAACGTTTCCTATAAAACATATAAAAATAATTGTATGTTGTCGAAAGTATTGCTCTAAAATATGCCAGAACGCAGTATATGCGATCAAGTAGATTGCAAAAACAATTTTTGCTACAATCGGTTGACGAACGACCGATGCTCGTTCGCCTGACAAATGTTATGATGCTTCTGACGCCCCTGAATTTTCTTTCATCAACTGTGGCACATTTATTGCAGATTAGACCACATTGAAGACGCAGTGGAGGCTGGAGATGCTGTAAAACTGACTGGTGTCCTGACGTCTTCATCGTCCACGCTTGTAATCACGCCGGAGACAGGGAGAGAACTGGTTTTATCTGCCGTCAGAAACAAGGACGTGGAGTGTGTCCAGTTATTACTCAAGCATGACGTGTACAAAGGAGAACTTGAGAAAGGAATTGCTGACAACAATGATAAGATGAAGCCAACACTTCTTGGGGAGGCCTGTTCGGAACAGTACATTTGTAAGGAGGTTGCAGTGACACTCTTGTATGTCGACTCTGAGGATACCGTTAATCATATGGCACATATGAGCCAGATGGAGTGGAACTATATAGTGTCCAATTTCCTGAAAGCTGAAGGTGGCGATATTGCACGTATTGTATACGCTGACGTTTTGAAGACAATTCTGTCGAAGTTTGAACCAATCTCTAATCCCGTGTTCTACGACAAGTTACAGCAATGCGATATTATAGAACACTATAAAATGAACATGAACCATGAAGGTGTCGACATCGACACCACAATGGATGATTGGCTGTACGAGTACCTCCAGTTTAGGACGGTGGAGCTCACCTCGACAATGAGAATGCTGAAGCATATGCTGAATGATGAGTGGACAGAGGCGGAGAACAAGATGGACGAACTGTCCCTCGATGAGCTGGATGAGCCGGTCCTGCTGCATTTTCCCGAGAGGGACTGCGGAACAGAGTGGACATTGCTGACATTTTGTGTGTATAAGGGTAAAGTGGATCTTATTAGAGAGTTGTTACTCAAAGGGGTATATAGATGGCAATCGTGTTCCCTCGGCATCAGGTTGTTAATGAGCGGAGATGATACAAACAAATCTCGTTGCCACAGCAGCATTCCCGATGGTGAGGAAACTTTACGATTTGAGACTCCCGTATCGCTTGCTGTTTACATAGACAGCACATACATATGTGAATTACTTCTTCGATATGAAGAAAACTCAGATGTCCATGATTGGGAAGATTTACGTCACTGTATCACCAATAAGAATGTCAACATTCTGAAACTGTTGCTGCGTTACCGACGCTTTAATCCAGTTGATTTGGTCAAGGTGACTAAGTATGTCGAAATGTTGCATGCCGATGGTTCTATGACACAACGTTTTAGCAATGAAGTGGAATTATATCTAATCCATAACATGCGATTTGAGATGACAAAGTCTATAAAAGCATTCCTGGCTATTGAAGACGGAGATATTCAGCGGGCAATGAAGCTGGTTTCAAATATGTCTATCAATGAAGTGAATGAATTCATTGTGGAGCGAGTTGAAGAAGATTATTATATAGAAATTACCCTTGTGGTAAAGGCTGTCATCCACAACCACACTGTACTTGTTAAACTTATGATAGATGTAGGTGCGAACATCAATGTACATTACACGACCAAGGATGACAATGGTGATGAACACGACTGCTATCCTCTCCTGACGGCAGTGCAGGCTGATAACGCAGAGATGTGTCTACTGCTCTTACAAAATGGTGCCAGCATTGAAGCTCCATCCGGATGCATAAGTCAGCCTGCAGGAGATTATTATGGCGACACACCCATACAAGTGGCAATATCTCACACAAATGTAGATATACTGGAAATGTTACTGAAGCATGGAACAGACCTTGGTACTTTAAATCCGGGGATAAAGTTGTCACTGCCGCTATTAAAAGTCATGATGAACTTGGGACACATTTCTGCGGATACATGGTTGTTTTTATTATGTAGAGCATCGAATGTTCTTAGGCTGAAGGAAGATACAGAAGCATTTGACTCGGAGGATCTGATTCGAGCGTTGGTCAACTTCATGCCTACATGTATGTTGACTCCAGAATTCAAGGAAGGGTTGACACAACTTCGGGAATGGCTGGATAAACACCTTATTGAATATCCCAACTCACCATACACTTACGATATTTGTGAGCGCTGGGAAGAGTACGCAAGACAAGCGCCGTCGCTGGCCCAGTTGTGTAGGTACACGGTGAGACAAGCTTGTGAACCCTGTGATGACGAGACATTTAAACAACTGGGATTACCTACGGCGTTGGAAAGGTACCTGTGTCACATGGGGACCCACGAGTCGGAAGATCTCTGAGCACTTTAATGCATGTGGTTCAAAGGAAACGGTATTAATATTCATTCAAAATCAATCCGCTACTATGTCGCTGCACGTGCACCAGGTGTACTTTTACTGAAAACATGACTACAAGCGACTCACTTTCCAGAATCGGTTTTTGTTTAGGAACATCGATATCGACTCTGAACCAAAGG
>JBEVXT010000735.1:0-5655 GCA_040505955.1 Sedimenticola sp.
AAATATCCAATTTGTGATTTATCACTGTTTTTCGTTTTTTGGGCAGGTGCTCGTTTCTCGCCATCGTGTGAATTGTCGCAAAAGTTACAATAAATTCTGTTTCCAATGAATTTATGAGGTCCTGTTTGAACTTATAGATACTTATAGATATTGTATGCTTTGCTTGACATTTTTCCAAGATGAAAATATGAATAAATATGAATATCCTTGTCTTTTCTCATAACTATTCTTAACATTCCCCACCCACTATTTCAGTGAATATTTGACTCAACTGTACAACAGTAAACTGCATGTACCCAAACACGAGTTCAAGCTATAGTAAGGATTGCCTTGCTTCGCCATATACTTAGTTTGGTTACTCTTGTTTAAAAATCTGTGTCAATTCATTTCCATTTCCATCATGTGTTTGAGCTTAAGAAATCTGTTTCACAACCAAGTTGAAATGGTTATGTCGTAAATACGAGATTCCAGGCAGATTTCCCCTTGCTGAAGGTGTTCATAAAATCACCTCATGACTGTTGAAACAAAAAGAGCCATTAAATACTTGGAGAAATTCAGTAATCAGGAATTTGACAATGACCGCCAAATTGTATTTCTGACCGATAGCAAAGGCACTCATCTAAAACGGCAGCAAAAATATCTAAATATTAGACATGGATCTGTGACATGGTTCAACGTAGGTTCCCGTCAGTCACTAACAGGTTTGGAATTCATCACAAATGAAATTGACAAACTGTCCAAGAAATACACTGCCATAACAATTATATTCTGGCATGGTACATGTGACGTGTCAAGAAAAATCGCAAGACACATTTTCCCGCGTTATGCAAACACGGAACAAGCAGCAGGTCCGGCGCGAGAGATCTTCGACAAACTAGATAGCCTGATATCATCATACGGCAACATCAAGATATATTATCTTGAAATTCCACCAATCTCTATTAGGAAGTGGAACAAGCGAAAGGAGTATGAGCATTGGGTTGCTCAATCAGACGACACAATCAATGACCACGTGAGATCATACAACAGTGTTGTTCGTGAACATAACCTGAAAACCGGATTTGTTTCACCAAAATTTGAACAAGACCTCACGAGGAGTCGGAAAAAGAAATCGCAGGCAACAAAATACTCACTAAATTTCAACATTCTCTATGATGGAGTGCACCCAAGTGGGATCATTGCAAAATATTGGCTTTTGAGAGTATTTCAAGCCATCGAGAAGTCCAGGTAGAAAATAGGAAAGAAGTGAATGCTTCCTGATATCAGCATTATTATTAAAAGTGAGAGTAACTCTATAAGTGCTTGCGCTTTCGTTGAAATCGTTGTAAAATAAATAAAGTTTAAACTTATTAAAAGTGTTTACAACGCGCATAACTGGTTTTTGGTCATGGTAAGGATTGCCTTGTCTGACAAATAAAACCATCCACTGAATTAGTGATATATAGTGTACATGTGATTGCAAGACTATCGTCACAGTAATTTATTCTTATTAACAATCATACAGTTCTACGATAGACCAACAGTGATAGTAAGGATTGCCTTGCTTCACAAAATATCAAACAAACACATCAAGAAAAATGGCCGAAGGAGGACCAGCTGACCGTGAACTGTTATACCATGAGAAAGATACGAGGCCTTTAACACAACCGGGGAAGAGGCAAAGAAATGAAACTAGTTCATATTGTGGTTTCTGTTGGACCGAAACTGCATCAGTGATGGCTGTGTGTCAAGGCTGTACCCTCAGGTTCTGTCTGAAATGTTCAGGACTTGCCGAAGAAACATACAAGCTACTGGCTGACGGGAAACTTGATGGATTCGTGTGGACGTGCAGAAGCTGCAAAAGTACACTCCCAACTCTAAAGAACATAACAGAAACACTGCACGAAATAAAAGTATTACACGAAGACAGAATGGGAAATTTGGAGAGTAAAGTAAACAATATAGAAACGGAGATAACAGGAAAAGTGACAGCCAACATAAAAGAAATGAAGACTGAAATTGCAAATGAATTAAAATCAAGTGTTGTAAAACTGGTGGACGAGAGAAGCAAAGAAATAGAAGAGAGACGGCGCAGAGAACCCAACCTAATATTTTTCAATATTCCAGAAACCGTAGAGGACAAAAAGAAGGACGAGGAGGACATTCGAACAATCGCAAGAGAACTGGGCATTGAAACCCTAGAAATGAGTGGCAGCTTTCGGTTGGGCAAAACAGCTCCAAACAAAATTAGACCAATCAAAGTAATTCTGGCAAATAGAAGTCAAAAGAGGTACCTACTGGACAATGCCAAGCATATTACAAAAAAAGTGTCAAGCAGGCTCATAAAAGCCGTCATAGTGAAGGACCTCACGATGGAACAAAGAAATGAGAGAAGACTAAAACGACAAGCCAGAGTAGCTGAAGACCAGAACATGGATCATGCACCCACCGAAGAACCGTCCTCCCCATCTCTCATTACTAGTCGTCCAAATATATTCCACACAGGAATAGCTGCTCAGTCCACACCAAGAAGACTGCCACATCTAAACCAGTTGGCAGAATCGCAATCAAACCAAGGCGATGAAACTCTACTGGCTGATATCACAGTAATTGGAGGTATACCATCACAGCAATACCGTCAACAGCCAATCTCACCTGAAGTTGAACGGCGCTAAGATGAATGTTTTAATTTTAACCTTGGAACTGTTAACACAGTGGAAAAAATAACAAACCTCAATATCCTTTATTCGAATGTGGACGTTCTTACTAAGAACAAAAAGGCAGAATTGGAAGCTATAGTTATAAGTAACTCGCCAGATATCATTGCGCTTACAGAAATTTTACCAAAATCAAGTGACTTTCCAATAATCGAAGAATTTTACCATTTGGATGGATATGTACTCCACGCCTCAATTCCCAATGCAAGCAGGGGCGTAATCATATATACAAAAAATAAGCTAAAAGCTGAATCAGTATTGTTCGATACAGAGTTTAAGGAACACACATGGTGTAGGATAAAATTGACAAACCACGACACCTTACTAATTGGATGCCTGTATCGGAGCCCTAATAGCAATATTGAAAATTTACACAATATTTCGGAACTGTTACAAAATACAAAAAGTTGTCATGACACACATTTACTTATTATGGGTGATCTGAACTACAAGGAGATAAATTGGAAAGTCGGATCCACAACAGTGAGTGAAAACCATCCTGCAACACTCTTTCTCGAAATAACAAGGGACAATTTTCTCTTTCAACATGTTCTTGAACCTACACGATATCGGGAAGGATATACTCCATCTTTGCTGGACCTCATTTTTACTAATGAAGAGGCGATGGTTGACGAGCTACAATACAAGCCGGGACTTGGTAAAAGCGACCACATTTGTTTGGAGTTCAAGTATAACTGTTACACAGAAGCATTGGCAAGTTCGCAAAGGAAACTAAACTTCCATAAAGGTAATTACACAGCCATTTCAGAAGATCTTAACAATATACAATGGGAGCAACAATTAAGTAATACAAATCTTGCAGTGTCATGGGAAAGTTTTGCTGAAAAACTATCAAATTCTATTGAAAAAAACATACCGGTGAGCAGAACCTACCATGACCAAAGCAAAAACAACCCTTATGTAGACAGCCAGTCCCTAAATGCGATCAAGGAGAAACACAAAAAGTGGATGAAATACAAGTATTGTAAATCAGAGGTAAATTTCACTAATTATAAAGAGGCTAGAAATGCTGCAACACAATCTCTCAGGAGCTCTTTATACAATTATGAGAAGGACTTGGCTTCCAAAATCAAAACTGATTCAAAACTATTCTGGAAGTATGTAAAGTCAAAATCAAACACACAAACATCAATAGGGGATTTAGAGACCAAAACGGGTAACAAGACAAGTAATGACCAAGAAATAGCCGAATGCTTAAACGACTGTTTTTCCAGCGTCTTCGTGAAGGACAGAGAAGGAGCAAATCCGAACTTTGAAGTAAAACAGCCAGACCATGAACTAGTGGACATAGACATAACAGAAGAAAAAATTACAAAAATAATAAATCAGCTGAAACCCTCAAAATCTGCAGGACCAGACAATTTCCACCCCAGACTTTTCAAGGGGACACTTGATTCAATAAAAAAGCCTCTGGAACTCTTGTATAAGAAGTCGATAAGTGAAGGTGAGGTACCAGAAGCATGGAAAATAGCTAACGTAACACCCATATATAAAAGTGGAAGTAAAAAACAGCCTGCAAATTATAGGCCCATAAGCCTCACATCAGTACCTTGCAAAATAATGGAAAAAATTGTAAGAAATGAACTTGTGGACCACATGGAAAGGAATAACTTTTTTACTAAGTGCCAGCATGGTTTCAGAAATGGTTTCTCGTGCGTCACCCAACTACTGGAAGTAATGGAAGACTGGGTGGAAGCTCTAGACAATGGTGACGACATTGACGTAATATTTTTAGACTTTTCACGTGCTTTCGATAAAATCTCACACAATCTCCTTCTAATGAAACTTGAAAGATATGGCATAAAAGGTAATACACTAAAATGGATAGGAAGTTTTTTATCAAACAGAAAGCAAAGAGTTGCAATCAGAGGATCATACTCGAAATGGGCCCCTGTGACTAGCGGAGTACCACAAGGGAGTGTTCTTGGCCCAACTCTATTCCTTGTATATATCAATGATATGCCGGAAACAATACAAAGCACAATGAAGCTCTTTGCCGATGATTCAAAAATATACAGGAGCATCAGCAGAGATTCAACAGTAAACATCTTACAAACAGATTTAGACCGAGTATGCGAATGGTCCGACAGATGGCAAATGGTTCTAAACCATAAGAAATGCAAACATATGCACATTGGACCACACGATACTGGACAAAAATTTCAGTTAAGAAATGAAAAAGGCACCTCAGAGCTGACGACAGTTACGCAGGAAAAAGATCTGGGACTGTTGATCGATAATAAACTAAAATTTAGTGAACATACCACAAAATCAGTCTCAAAAGCCAATAGGAACCTCGGCTTAATTTTCAGAACTTTTACGTATTTGGACAAGGACATGTTCGTCCAACTATTCAAGTCGTTAGTACGCCCGCACCTGGAATATGCCACTCCAGTGTGGTCACCTTTATTAAAAAAGGACCGAATCGCCATTGAAAATGTACAGAGGCGGGCTACTAAAATGGTGAATGGATTCAGAAATTACTCATACCAGGAACGTCTACTCAAGTTAGGCCTACCATCATTGGAATATAGGAGAGATAGATCGGATCTGCTGCAGGCGTACAAGATCATTTACGGCATTGACAAGCTCGATAAGCATAAAATGTTCACTATGGCTACATACAATCGTACAAGGGGGCATACCCTGAAAATATACAAACAACGACCCAGATTAAACGTCAGTATGAACGCCTTCAGCAACAGGGTTGTCAATGCCTGGAATCATCTTCCTAACACAGTTGTTGAGTCAACATCACTAAACCAATTTAAGTCTAGGCTAAATAAACATTGGTCTGCCCACCCATCTAAATTTTCCCCCAATTGTTATTAATGCGCGACCGGAACCACTGTAAAAAATAATACCAGAAGACGAGAAATAATGTACCCTAGAAGCTAGAAGCTTACATTGGTATCGACTACAGTAAGACTACAGTAAG
>JBEVXT010000736.1:0-3668 GCA_040505955.1 Sedimenticola sp.
TGTGCATTACTCTCAACTTCATCATTTGCCAAATCAAGATTTAGCTCTGTGAAGACTGGGACATGGTCAGAGCCCCAGGAATTTTCCCCCACCCGCCAATTTGAGTCGCACGCAAGAGATTGTGATGTTATAACTATATATAGATCCAAAACCGAGTGGAGATTCGAGTATGACTCCCGTCATTCAAAATTACCCCACCAATTTCTTCCACCCACTCCAAATACATTTTACCCTGACGGGAGTTAAATGGTGATCCCCATACCTTGTTATGAGCGTTCATATCCCCCATTATGATGAAATCCTTTTTCAGTAATTTGTTAAGGTCCTGTAGCATCGTTAATTCAGGATCTCGCGAATATAAATTTATAAGAGTAATAGTTTTGTTTTTTAAGTAGATTTTGAATGCTTGAGTCTCCAAAGGGCCGAATATATTTTTGTCCCCAGAAAATCCGCCCACCCCAAGGTCCTCAACGTTTAAATGGTTAGCAAAGTAAGTTATCAGACCACCCCCGGCACGTTTACCATTTCGCCGCGCTGCTGTATATGCTGGTATGCAGTGTAACCATGCAGAGTGGGCGCTTCCGATAGGAACTTCCCACTCTCCTGGATACAAAGCACGTCGATGCGGGCCGTACCGAGGAAATGCTTAATCTCAAGGGTAGTGGAAGAAGGTAGTAACCTTGCATTCAAATTACATAGAGATGTATGTTTCTCTCCATTAGGTGTCATCTGGTTATACGAAATTAACCAAAGAAGCGAAAAACACAAAAAATACCAAAAGACGTACCAAGGAGGAATCACCTAAGAATTTACTCGGAGGTACTTATTAGCTATTTGGTCCTAGTAGGTGGTCCTAGATACTCGCTAGTGTAAAAATTATTTAAATTTGGGAAGTCGTGCCAAGGATTTCTCATTATAGCCCTAGGTGGGAGTGTTTCAGAGAGACGTCGCCTGGGTGACCTAAAAAAACATTCCTTATTTAAGGATTTGTGACCAGCCCTGAGGTCGGGGACAGCCGCACTGCGTCGCCTGTGCCGCCTATATATCCCACTCCGTGGTGATGGGGGTGGAGCCAGGGTAGGTGGGGTAAGGGAAGGTGGATACTTTTTCTCCGGGGATTGGGGAGCCGAGGGAGGAGGGGAGCACGTGTCCTCATCTATGACTAGGTTGCCGAAAGGGTCCGGAGAACCGGCCCCCGCTGCCATCCTATTGTTTTCGGTTTCCCGGATGACGTCCCATAGCTGGATTTTCCCGTCCAGCATGGTGGGATTTAATGGGGTACTGTCTGAGCTCTCATATACAGTATATGGGAGGGGATAGTCTGTTTAGTCTGGTCATTATTAAAATCTGTAAGTGGTTTAAGTAAACCTGGTGAGGGTGATTAAAGTTGCACAGCTTTTGATGATCTCTCAAAAAATTAGTGAATTTGGTAACTGTGCACCTAAAGAACGAATGGTGATTATAGCAGGCTTGTGCTTTTGTTTCCGCATCATACGTCGTCGCCTCTGAATTAATTTTATGAAGGAAAGAATAGTCTAGCATTTTTCTGTTTTGAGGCGATGACAGGTCGATAAAGTTGATTTCCCTATCGGCCTCCCCCTCAGACGATGATATAGAGATATTCACTACTTTTTTTGAATTCCTATGATATTTCTTGTCTGAGGCGGGTGGGTTAAATTTCTGTTCCGCTCCCAAGGAATCCTCGCTTATTGTCGGGTTGTTGCCCCCTGGTGAATGCCCTGACGAAGAGGGAGACACCGGGGTAACATTTGTAATGTCTGCTAAGTTACTATCATTTAGTACCTTCAGCCCCTGAGTGGGGGAATAAGTTTGTTTGGGAGCGGAATCAGTATGGGGGTCAGCCGGGCTACCTCTATCATTGTAATTTAGGTGCTCACCCTCCCCCTGACAGTCATAGAAAGAATCTGTCCCATCTGGTGACCGAGGCCTCCCTGGCACGTTCTCCCCCGCTCCACCCCCAGGCTGCCCCGCCACAACGACCAGCGGCGTGTCCAGGGCACCCAACGGGGTGGAGGAGGTTGGGAGAAGAGACAGTATTTTGTCCAGTTTCCTCCGGGGAGAGAGCAAGGATGCATTCGCATCAAGGGTCCCTCGGTCACTCTCGGGCTAATCTGCTCGGGCTCTCTCTCTTTCGGGAGGGAGCCAGATGTAGAATGGTTTGTTGCATTGAACCTACCAAATGACGTTTGAGTGATAGGGGGGGTGTTGAGGGTAGGAATTTGGGGTAGAGAGCAAGGAGAGCTTGGTGCCTCCCCCATGCTTCTCACCCTAGGGTAGGGTTGATGTGGGGGGGGCTCTCCATCGCCACGGTTTGGGCCATTGGTCAGTGCACGGTCATGTCTGACAATGTGGACCGCCTGGTGCCATGAAATGTTCTGGGCTGCCACTACTTGGCTAGCGACGGCAGCTTCCTTATATACCGGGCATAGGCTGGACCAAGCCTTGTGACTTCCCCCGCAATTTGCACAACGGATGATATGGGTGTGACATTGTTTAATGTAATGATTGGCGGCACATGACGCACATCGCTGTCCCCTGCTACACGTCCTGGAGCCGTGACCAAAAGCCTGGCAGTGGTAGCATCTGAGAGGGGGGGGGAGGGGACGTATAGAGCCACTTCATAGTAATGAGATTCGCTTAGGTAAATTTTAGCTGGAAGAGCCGCCGAGCTGAAGGTAATTTTCAGGGATCTCGTAGGGTTTCCTTGTTTGGTCCGCAGTTGCTCAACCTGTAGGACCCTGAGCTCTGGGATATTCAATATATATTCCCGGACCTCTTGCCAAAATTGGGGATTGATTCCACTGATTACTCCTTGGCAAGTTCGAATATCTTTGGGAAAGGTTGGGGTAACTTGAATACCTGCCAGGGATGAAACTTTGATCCAGGGACAGATGCTACTTGCCGACTAAAGATCCCCAGATCTCAAAGGCACCACCCTCTGCACCCCATTACCCAGCTCCCGGGTCACCAGGGCTGCCAGCCTCAGGGGAGATATCCCATTGAAGCCCTCCCCGTGGCCCGGTGCTGTTCTGAACAACACCCCAAATTTGCTGGTGTTGTTAGCGATGTGGTGTAGTTGCGTATTGTCTGTGGGATTTCCCATCCTTCCTGTATAATCTGGAGTGCACCTGTCTCCCCCACCCACCGTCTTTTTGTCTATAAGTACCATCTTGGTATACAGAATCTTCAACTTAACTGATCAGTGTCTGGGAGGGTGGCTAGGTGGAGGAAGCCGGTGCACAACAGCCTATCGGGTTGCTGGTGTATGCCAATCTGAGGAACATAGCATAGTTTAAGTGCGATGTTATATAGGTGCCAAATTTCCCATATGAGTTCGGGCCTGGATTTGGAAGAGTAGTTCTTAATTGCTAATAAACCACTGAGGGCATCGGTAAGAACAACAGAGAACAGTGGTCCATGTTCAATCACCCAGCTCAATGCTCTAATAATTCCGAGGAGTTCAGCTGTTAAGATCGAGGTGTTGTCCGATATTCTAAATTTCTTATTAACTTTGAGAGACGGGATCGAAAAGGCTGCTGAAACTCGTTGTAAGTTGGGATCCTTAGAACCGTCAGTGAAGATCTGTAGCCTATGTTTATGATTTTTGTCTAACATTTCCAAGGCTGCAGATCGGATCAAATGGAGTG
>JBEVXT010000737.1:0-5094 GCA_040505955.1 Sedimenticola sp.
TAAATACGGAATAAGTTGTTGTCATTCAGTCAAAATGTTGACAGTGTACATTCGTGTAGTACCATGTGCGACTTCTGCTCAAATGTTGATGACACGATTACATAATCGATTGCATCATCAATATTAATAAAACCTATATGGCTGAATGAGATTATACTCAGGGAATACTCCTGTTTATACGCTCGTCATGAGAACGCGCAGCAAATATACTTTTTGCACACATGCGTACAATATGCACATGTGTATAGTTACTCATGAGTGCAAATCTCGTCATGAGAACAGGGCTGTAGAGTACCAAATACTTACTGATGTACTGGGCACCTGCGACACCGCGATCGCACCTGCACGTAAAGGCACTGGGGTAACGGGAACCGGTGACATGCTGGGTATCGGGTGTTCCGACGTGTGCCGTTGAATAGGAGTACGTGGTGATTCTGCCTACAATGTGATGGGGGCATAATTAGAACATGTATCGTAATGCATTCAATTGTAGTTGCGTAGTCTGTTTATCAATTGATACAAACACACGATGAGAAATTAAATGGCCAGCTTCAAATTTAGACGATGTGGAGGCTACCCCAAACTTTAGTTGTCACCACTATATATCCATAGAACAGCCGTTGACCAGGGACTAGAACTTAATACGGTCGCAACTGGTAATATTTCTAACGAACAATGTATAATATAGTTATTCACGGCGGCGTTCTAGATGATCAAGACTGAACAACAATAACGTTAAAGACCTCCATTGTTCTGCTGTTTCTCGTGTTATACAGCAGATACATTGATTGGTCTATACATTAGTATATACCGGTAGTTACCTCTTCACCGAATGAACACTCAACCATGGGTGACAGGGTCGGCATCGACATTGGCGTCGCCGTGTTAGCGTCGATCTCCTCCAGAGCCTCTGCGGAAAGAATCGTAGCGTATATATGTATGATATAATGCATAGCGCACACTCGTACGCGTCACAAGGGATTTACACACCATCTGCACGCGTATACTACTACTATACATTTACATGGGCGGGTTGTAAAGTATTCAGTCACATCAATAAAAACACGACACGTTTCCTTCGATCAGCAGAAACATAAACTTGAATCAGTTAGTCATTTTCTTGCAGACTCTAAACTAAGAACTCAGTAATGCGACTCGAGTTAACCAATGCATAATAATGAATGGGACTGCTTGGCAAATACAGTCATTTAGTCGTATGCCTCATCTCACTGACAAATCAGTACACTTGCTTCTTAATACATGTAGTCAGTATTATACACTTGGAAACTAAACTTGGTTGTTCATATCAAACCCACGGACTATCATGCCTGTAACATCATAACAAAGTGTCGTACGTTGTACCACAGTGTAATTAAACTTGAAATGTCAATATAATAACCGACCCAGAAAGCGCGTCACATTATATAACGACTATTTTAGTTAGCCCATTAAACATACCTTCAATCGTTATGTCCTCGTCGTCCGAGTCCTCTCCTCCATCTACGTCAAGGTGTGCTGTGGAGAGAAACGCCTGCTCCTCAGGTGTAAGCGTTGCATAGGGAACCTGCAATAGCGTTGCTCGCATTAACTTATATGCATGTATGTTTAGTTTAAAGGTATAGTTGCACGTTTTTTGTTCGTATATTAAAAAAATCAATTACGTACATTTGTATATCCATATTCGCATTTAATATGCATAGCACCATCATTTGCCACTAGAAAAATTAGAAAAAATAATGCGGCCATTGTATGGCTCGAACCCACGCCCGTCAGGACGTCACCGCCTTGCGATAGCTACGAACAATTGCGGAAATGCAATTACACAAACGCAATAACGCAAAATGTTACTATAAGTAATGCATTATGTTAAGCTCATTGGTGCGGATGTACCATATAAAAACTATTATAAATATGCATTTACGTGTATTTATCATGCAAACATCGACTTATATTCTTTCTAGGTTATTGGCGAGAATACTGCAGGAAATCACTAAATGGATACGTATCCAATTAAGGAAAGCCCATATAAATATGATATTATACAGTAAATTTTGACTGTACTTCAACCCACACCGTATAGAGGATGATTATTTACATTGATTACAAGCATTTTTTCCCGTCTTTACGATATCACCCAACTGTGCAACTATTCCTTTAAACAATAGATTGTATTCACACGTATATACAGAAATACAAGCATACAACTTCAATGAATAATTCTACATGTGAATAGGATCCATAAGAAAGCTCTTTTATGTTGTAAACTAGGTCTCGTAGCTTATGTTCATTAGCTCTTGTCCATAAAAACAATACAGAAGAAATGTGTGTTATCACATTTTCACCAGACATACATCTCGATGTATCGATGATACAATGCCAAGTAGCCATTTAATTAACTGATTTCAACATTCACATTTATTTGCACCTTGAACACCTTTATTTCATAATCACGTCATGTTCATAGGAACTGGCGGTTGGGTTGATTAATTAATTAACCAAACGACAACACGTACATATCAGAAACAAAATGTCTTGAGCAAACATAATTATAACCAAGATTAGTGCTAATACAGAGGCTGCGATTTTACTACATATACGTCTACATGTAGGCAGAGAATACATACACTACAGTCTACTTGTGTCCATTCCATCACTTATGTCATGAATTACGCCTTATCAGTGGTATAAGGGACATAATTAGTGTATGCCTTCCTTGGCTACACTTACAAGTATACATAGACGTCTTAAGTCGCAACCTCTCTCTCTATTGTCCATTTGAACGGACATAGATATGATTGTGTTGAATAGCATTCAATGTAACGTACCTTTTCGTCGAGTGGGGCGGCAAAGTTAGGCCTCTTGTAGAATAGTTGATACGGGGTTGACGGCCGGGTACTCTTGTTCACTCTGTTGTTATAGCTATAGTAGAAGGCAGGTAGTGATGCGGGCCAATTACTATCCTCCGCCATTTTAATACGGAAATACTCCGTCATTGTGCGGTTAAACCTAAAAGAATCATATGGATGATAAAATCCCTATCCCATACTCAAGACAGTTAGGTCGGCATTATTATTTTTTTTATTTTATTTTTTTATTAGTTTTATAATTATAGCGGACGGACACAGAACGTGGGATTTTTTTTATTATTTTATCTCAATTTTCCAAAAAAAATAAAAAATTAGGGTCGGGAAAAAATCTATTTTTTTTTTTTTTTTGCCTAATCACGATTGTGAATACAGATTAAATCACAAGTAGTCATTTGAAGTATATTACGTTAATGAAACGCACCCCTGTGCCCGTAATTTTAAATCATTTAGAGCATGTTCTCGATTGTTTTACTCAAGATCAAACTGTTTGATTGTCAGAGCTCCGTCTCAGCTCGGTCTCAACCAAATCGTATGATTTTGAGCATAAGATTCGAGAACATGCTCAAAATGTTTTATAATAACGGGCCATGGATCCATTCATTTTCGCGAGGCATGAAGCCGGATATATGATACAATGTATGCTCTGAAGTGGATACCGTCTGACAAGTTCAGTTATACTGACGTCGGTACAATTGGCTGCATACAGTGACAGTCACTGGTAGAACACGAACGGGCAACTGCACAGCCAGTGTCAGTCAATGATCATGCACTAAAGCATTCCGATCACAGCGGGTCTAACAGTATCAACATGTACACGTATGTTGCAAGATAATAGAGAGGTTGTGATTTATCAGTGACTTCTACTTCTAAGTGTACGCGTAGCCAAGGTATGCATACACCAGGTACCATCACTATCATCAAATATTGGTGAACTGGGCATAACGGGACATAAGTAGTGTAGGTACTATATTGGCTACGCGTACACGTAAACGTATAAGTCATAAATCACAACCTCTCTAATGATACGGATACTTGTAGACCATATTCGTATTCATTTATATTTAAGGATGCGATTTGGCTACTTGGCCTTCCATACCCGGTATGTGTAGAACCGTGGTTTGGTATGTGAATACGTATGAACACAGACGCATGCACAGATACATGTACATGCATGCGGACGCAAATACTGTGACATCGGGTTGTCAGGTCATGAAGAACATACCTTTCCACTCTCCCCTGACTCTGTGGGTGGTATGGACGCCCGTGCATTTGTACGGCTTCAAACTCTAAAAAACCAGAAAGTACGAATATTACAAGTTCTACAAAAGTGAAAGGCATATCAAGCATAATACTATAAGCATATGACTACTTTAGTACACGTTTATATTCATAAATGATTATCATTAATTATACATTGATAAATAATCAAGGAATTTATATTGTGCTAGGACATGCAATAGCTTTTATTAGTGACGTTCCAATAAAGATATATGAAGCGCAAAAACAATTTTTTGGTTGCCGATCAACACTCTATTAAAAATTCCATTAATCTATTACTTATACACTCGTTTTCAGCGGACTGGAACCAGCCTTTCTCACTTGGTTCACTCAGTATATTCCGAAGTATATCACTCGTAACTGTTCCTATATCGTTTTCATCTCCGTAACACATCAACATAACCAACATGACATAACAATGTTGGATAAGTTTACAGACTTCATACATAACTTTCACACTGTGTTTCAAATTAATGCTATCAACATCAGGGTCGTTCCGTATTTTACTGACCCTATCAGTATGCTGTTCTGAGTTATAATCGATTAAATTGTTCACAACAGTACCTTTCACAACCGCTGCCAAGTCAGAGTTCCGGAACTCCCTCCCGTTGTCAGATTGTATGATTCTCGGCGCCCCAAATAGGTATATGTAGTTAATGACGACGTCTGCAACCTCTTTTGATGTTTTTGTTTTAATGGGCTTGCCAAAGCTGAAAAGAACATTTATTTATACAATGTAATACGACACATGAACGTTGATGTACTTCAAAGGGCTATTCCGAATTAATTATATTCCCATTGAGGTCGCAAGTTAAAACCCCACTATAGAGGACAAGTAATGTGCTTATTATTATTGTTTTGTCAGCCAGCTTAAGGGGCCCTCACATATCTTTCACGGCGCCCGCGCGACTCCTAAGGCCACAGGTGGAAGGACCGGAGTAACGATACA
>JBEVXT010000738.1:0-12049 GCA_040505955.1 Sedimenticola sp.
CTGCTGTGCCTGCTGCTTCTCCCGCAGCTTCCCCAGGCGCTGCTTTTGGCGCTCCAGGCTCCCCGCCAGTACCCGCAGATGGCGGGTGACTTCTCCGATCAGGCGTTCTGACGCCTGCAGTTCAGCCTGCTGCCGCTGGCGCTCACTCTCTCCCCCCTTAAGGGTGCTTTGCAGATGAGTGATCTGCTCACGCAGCCGCTTCAGCTCAATATCTTTAGTACGCAACGCCGCCTCATCAGGCTGGGCGGAGGCCAGCAGGGGCAACAGCAGCAGTAGCGACAGCCAGCCCTGCCGGCCACAGCCTCGCAACCAGCCTGAATAGCGGCATTCGGTCAAACGTGACCATCCCCATCGGTAAACTGCACCAGACTGTGGCCGGCCATCTCGGGGGGAATCTCCAAACCCATGATGTGCAGCAGGCTGGGGGCAATATCGCAAAGTGAGCCGTTCTCCATCAGCACCGCATCCCTGCCAGTATAGATCAACGGCACCGGATTGGAGGTGTGGGCGGTATGGGGCTGGCCGCTCTTCTCATCCTGCATCTGCTCGGCGTTGCCATGATCCGCCGTCACCAGCAGTTGGCCGCCGCTGCGCTGAAGTGCAGCCGTGATGCGTCCAAGGCAGCGGTCAATGGTCTCGATCGCCTGCACAGCCGCCTGATAATCACCAGTGTGGCCCACCATGTCGGCATTGGCATAGTTGCAGATGATAACATCGAAGCGGCCGCTCTCGATCGCCTGCTCCAGGTTATCCGTCACCTCCAGCGCGCTCATCTCCGGCTGCAGGTCGTAGGTGGCCACCCTGGGAGAGGAGACCAGGATGCGCTCCTCGCCCTCAAACGCAGCCTCCCGTCCACCATTGAAAAAGAAGGTGACATGGGCGTACTTTTCGGTTTCCGCCAACCGCAACTGGCGCTGGCCGAGCTTGGAGAGGTGCTCACCCAGCACGTTGTCCAGCCGTATCGAGGGGAAGGCGACGGGGATGTCGAATGCTTCGTTGTATTCGGTAAGCGTAACCACCGCCCCCAGCCGCCGCACCGCCCGACGCTGAAAGCCGTCAAAATCGGCCTCGATAAAGGTGCGGGTGAGTTCGCGCATCCGATCCGAACGGTAGTTGAGAAACAACACCGCATCACCATCCTCGATCTTCACCGGCGACGCTCCCTCGGGGACAACCGCAGTCGCCTTCACGAACTCGTCACCCTCGTCGCGATCATAGGCCATCTGCAGTGCGGCTTCGGCATCCTCCGCCTGGTATTCACTCTCGCCCAGAGTCAGGAGGTTATACGCCTCTTCTACCCGTTCCCAGCGGTTGTCACGATCCATGGCGTAGAAACGACCGATGATGCCAGCGATTTGCCCAACCCCCACAGCTTTAAACTGCTGCTCCATCAACTTCAGAGAGGGGGCGGCGCTACGGGGGGGCATATCGCGTCCATCAAGGATGGCATGAACATAGACCCGTGCGGCACCACGCTCTACCGCCAGTTTGACCATGGCGTGGATATGCTCCTCGTGACTGTGCACCCCTCCCGGGGAGAGCAGACCGAGAATATGCACTGCACAGCCGCCGCTCACTGCTGTGTCAACGGCATCGGTCAGTGTCCGGTTGGTATAAAATGAACCGTTCTCAACAGATCGGCTGACTCGGGTGAACTCCTGATAGACCACCCGGCCCGCACCCAGATTGAGGTGACCCACCTCGGAGTTTCCCATCTGCCCACCCGGCAGACCCACCTCAGCCCCCGAGGTGCTGATCAGGGTGTGGGGGGATTCACTCCACAGCCGATCCCACACTGGGGTGTCTGCGCCCTTGATGGCATTGGAACTCTCATGCTCACTCTCTCCCCAGCCATCGAGTATCAGCAGCAGGGTCGGTTTTTTTCCAGCGGGGGACATTGGCTCTGTCAGCTCCTGTGGTATCAGTTTCAGGTCAGTTTTCGGCAGAGCACATTCTAGCGTAAATAAACCGCCTAACCCATTGAAAAAAATTCAGTATTAATCATGCAGCCGAGCAATTCCCAGCGCTCGAAACAACCCACCTCCAGGTTAATATGGCTTAGGGGATTGAAAAACAGACAAAAGTTCCGTAAAACAGAGTATTACTGTATTACAAAGCAGTTGTAAGCTTATATTCACCGACCTACAACGCCACAAGCAGTAACCACCATAACCAGGGCGACAGTGACATGGATAACAAGTTCGAAACCACCAAGAAGCCGGTACTGGAGACCGAAGAGTTCGACCTGATGGTCGATGACAACGATATTGAGCGAGCCTCCCGCTCTCTCAAGGCGATGTCACACCCCCTCCGATTGAAAATCCTCTGCACTCTGGGTAGTCAGGAGGTGAGTGTCCAGGAGATCGTTGAAAAGGTAGGCACCTCCCAGAGTAATATCTCACAGCACCTGGCCATACTGCGGGACAAGGGAATCCTCGCCTCGCGCAAGGATGCCAACCGGGTCTTTTACCGGGTCAGCGACTCACGCACCCTGCAACTGATTGGAATGATGCGTAATGTCTTCTGTAGCCACTAGCCGCTGATCCGCACTAAGCGCTCGTGAAACAATAAAAAATCTGATTACCCCCTGAAACTCAGCCGGAAATGAACGCAAATATGACTCTGAATATCACCCTTTGCGGGTAAATTTCCAGGGCACTGAGTGTAAATAATCATCGATGAGTATGTTCCGATGCTTCGCACTGTGGGGATTTTTCAAATATTCGTGGTAACTATTCAGCACGGTAATCCGGAACTCAGGTGTAGGAGCGAACTTGTTCGCGAAGAGCACATTTCGTAGTCCATCGCGAACAAGTTCGCTCCTACAACACCTCTATTCCACCATAACTATGGTTTTCAGGATTTGGCTACAGAGCCGGTTTAAGGAGTAATCAGGATAAAAAAAGCAAGTTTACCGTTCTGTTTCCCTTCTACTGGGTTAGAATGGGCGTTTTACTTTTTTCAATCCCTAGCAAGACAGATAAAGCGATCTATGGAACTCTATATTGAATTCATCACCAAAGAGTGGATGCTCTTCGCCGCACTGGCGCTGACCGGCGCCCTGCTAATTCACAACCTCCTCTCCGGCGGCGCCAAGAACAACGTCGAACCATCTCAAGCAACCGAGATGATCAACCGCCAGGATGCTGTGGTGGTAGATATACGGCCGATCAATGATTTTGGCCAGGGCCATATTATCGCCGCCATCAATATCCCCGCCGGTAGCCTGAAAAACCAGATAGGCACGCTGGAAAAACACAAACAGAAGCCACTAATCATCGCCTGCCGCTCCGGCTCCCAATCAGTGGCCGCATGCAAGCAACTTAGCAGCGCGGGCTTCGAGAGCGTCTATAACCTGAAGGGCGGTATGATGGCGTGGAGCAGTGCAGACCTGCCGGTAAGCCGTAGTAAGTAACCCAACCCATTCCTCTGAAAAATCAGGGAAAACAAGTTAACTGAGAGCACCGTTATGAGTGAAGAAGTAAAAAACGAGGAAAACCAGCCACAGTTCCATCTGCAGCACCTCTATCTCAAGGACGTCTCCTTCGAGACCCCCAACTCGCCCCATATCTTCACTCAGCTGGGGAACGCGAATCCAGAGACATCTGTCAGCTTCAACACCACTGTCAACCGTCTTGAGGAGACGCTCCACGAGGTGACACTTACCGTTACCATCACCACCAAGGTGGGCGATAAGACCGCCTATCTGGTGGAGGTTGAACAGGCGGGTATCTTCTTTTTGAGCGGCTTTAGCGAGCAGGACATGGGCCCTCTTACCCGCGCCCACTGCCCCAATATCATCTATCCCTATATACGCCAGACTGTCTCCGACCTCATCATCAAGGGCGGCTTCCCCCCTCTGCTGCTGCAGCCGTACAATTTCGAAGCCCTCTACGCCCAGCAGATACAGCAGCAGGCAGGGGCGGAAGAGGCGGACGAGACACAGCCAAGCCCTCACTAAAGAGCAATGAATGCCGCTCGACGCCCTGCTGTCGCTGTACTTGGATCCGGCTCCTGGGGTACGGCCCTGGCCATTCTGCTGGCCCGCAACGGCGTAGAGGTCAAGCTTTGGGGGCACCTGGATGAAGAGATCGACAAGCTTCTGGAGGAGGGTGAGAACAGTACCTTTCTTCCCGGCTACCCATTCCCTCCGGGCCTTACAGCAACAACTGATCTATCCGCCGCCACCGCCACTGCAGATGAGGTGGTGGTGGTGGTGCCCAGCCACGCCTTTCGTACCGTACTCACTCGCGTCGAACCTCTGCTGGCTTCTGACACCGGCGTCAGTTGGGCCACCAAGGGGCTGGATCCGAAAAGTGGCAGGCTGCTTCACGAGGTAGCTGCAGAGGTGCTTGGCAATCGACCGGTGGCGGTAATCTCCGGCCCCAGTTTCGCCGGTGAGGTGGCCGCCGGCCAGCCCACCGCAGTCACCGTCGCCTCTTCATCCCCGGAACACGCCCGGCAGATCGCCCAACTGCTCCACTCAGAGACCTTCCGCACCTATACCAGCAGTGACGTTATCGGCCTTGAGGTGGGTGGTGCCGCCAAAAATGTGATGGCCATCGGCGCCGGTATTGCCGACGGCCTCGGCTTCGGCGCCAATGCCCGCGCCGCCCTGATCACCCGCGGCCTGGCGGAGATCACCCGTCTTGGCCTTATTCTGGGGGGCAAGCCGGAGACCTTTATGGGACTCGGCGGCATGGGTGATCTGGTGCTCACCTGTACCGATAACCAGTCGCGCAACCGCCGCATGGGCCTGGCACTCGCCCGCGGCCTCACCATCGACCAGGCAAAGGCGGAAATTGGCCAGGAGGTGGAGGGGGTGGGAACCACCCATGAGATCCACCTCAAAGCGGAGCAGCTAGGGGTGGAGATGCCGATCACCGAGCAGATTTACAGGGTGCTTTACCAGGGGCTCAACCCGATGGATGCAGTGCTTACCCTGCTGGGGCGGAAAATCAGGCCGGAGGCGGGCTGAGATAGTTTCTCCAGGCAGTTCAAAACTCAGCCGAAATGAACGCAAATCCTGCAGGAGGTGAAATTGCATTTGTAGGAGCGAACTTGTTCGCGATCAGCTCCGTAGGTAGCTCTTCGCGAACAAGTTCGCTCCTACCATTTATTTCAACCTAAAATCTGTGATTGAGCAGCGTGAAGTGTACGTTTGCGGTGGTGTGGGGCCGCTTTGGTATTGACTACTGCGGCAGGGGTTAAGTTGATTCCCCGGCAAATCCCTGCTGTCGCCACGCCTCGTAAAGCACTACCGCGACAGCGTTGGAGAGGTTGAGGCTGCGGTTTCCCGACTGCATTGGGATACGTATCCGCTGCTGTGGCGGCAGACTCTCCAGCAAGGCCTGGGGCAAGCCCCGTGTTTCAGGACCAAACAGCAGAAAATCCCCCGCCTGGTAGGTCGCTTCCGCATAGTTGCAGAGACCCCGGGTGGAGCAGGCAAAGATCCGCTCCAGCGCTACCCCCTCAGTCGCCTCTTCCAGAGTTTGATGCTCTCTGACGGAGGCGAGGTCGTGGTAATCAAGCCCGGCCCGACGCAGCTGCTTGTCCTCCAGCACAAAGCCGAGAGGATGAATCAGATGAAGGGTGCTGCCACTGTTGGCACAGAGGCGTATGATATTACCGGTATTGGGCGGGATCTCCGGCTGGTACAGCACAATATTAAACATAATTATGGAAACACCTGATGACAACTGTCACTGACTCATCTCTTGCCGTCGATTTTTGCGGACTCAATTTCACCACTCCCCTGGTACTGCTCTCGGGTTGCGTCGGTTTCGGTGAAGAGTACACCCGGGTAAAGGGCTTTTCCAATCGTGATGCCGGTGCCGTCTGCCTCAAGGGCACCACCCTGGAGCCACGCCTCGGCAATCCACCCCACCGGATCTACGAAACTCCGGAGGGTATGCTCAATGCCATCGGCCTGCAGAATCCCGGAGTGGCCAAGGTGGTGGATGAGATCCTGCCCACCCTCGATTTTTCCGAGACCCGCTTTATCGCCAATGTCTCCGGTTCAAGTATTGAGGAGTATGAAGAGGTGACGCGCCGCTTTGACGACTCCCCCATCGACGCCATCGAGATCAACATCTCCTGCCCTAACGTCAAAGAGGGGGGGATGGCCTTTGGTAACGATCCGCTGATGTCCGCCCGGGTGGTGGAGGCCTGCCGCCGCGCCACCAGTAAACCGTTGATTACCAAACTCTCACCCAACCAGACTGATATTGCCGGTAACGCCCGGGGCTGTATCGAAGCGGGCAGCGACGCCTTTTCCGTGATCAATACCCTCATGGGTATGGCGATCGATATTAATAGCCGCAGACCGGTCATCGGCAACAATCAGGGCGGACTCTCGGGGCCCGCAATCAAACCCGTCGCCCTGCTGAAGGTGCACCAGGTCTACCAGGTGTGCCGTGACCACGGCATTCCCATCATCGGTCAGGGCGGTGTTGCCTCCGCCGAGGATGCCCTGGAGTTTATCATTGCCGGCGCCTCTGCCGTGGGTGTCGGGACAGCGCTCTTTTATGATCCTCTGATCTGCAGCAAAATCAACCGTGGAATCAGTGACTATCTGGAGCGCAATCAGCTGCAGTCAGTAGCACAGCTTACCGGCAGCCTGCAGTTGAACAGTCCGAAGCAGCCACGCTGCGGCTGCTGATTTACTCAAGAATCAACAAACATTCTGTCACCACATACTCTTTGCACGGCCTTGCCCACCTGAGAGAATAATCGTATCAATCAGGAAAAATATGGCATCAGCCGCTACAATTACATTGGGGCGACAATAAATTCAGTGCTACCTACGGCTGGATTGCGCTAGACTGGTTGCTAATATTCAGGATGTGATTAAAGTAATTACCGAAAATGGAAACCACCTCTGTACACCCAGACATTGATCAATTGCTCAATTTTCAGCCACTGCAGGCGCTGGATCAGGAGCGGTTGGTCGAGTTGGCGAGCACCATCCATATCGAGTCGATGGATGCTGGCACCACAGTTTTCAAGCGCAGCAATAATGATGACTACACCCTGCTGCTGCTGGAGGGCGAACTTGAACTGACAGCGGCGGATGGCAAGAAAAACCACATCCAAGCCGGTGACCCTTCAGCCACCAATCCAATAGCCCGCCTACGACCCAGACGCTATGAGGTCTGCGCCAAAACCAACATTCGCATTCTGCGCATAAGCAATAAGCTACTGCAGGATATGCCTGATTCAGAGAGCGGCTATGAGGTGAGCGGTGATTCCACAGAGGAGTCCACGGAGTACGAGGATGCGCTCTCAAGACGCTTCCTCGAAGACCTGCAAAAAGATCAGGTCACCCTGCCAAGCCTGCCGGAAGTGGCCATCCGTATCGGCCGGGCTATCACCGATGAACACAGCACCGCCGATAAGATTGCCGCCCTAATTCAAACCGATCCGGTGATCACCGCCAAGCTGATCAAGGCCGCCAACAGCGCCCTCTACGGTGGATCTACTCCGGTGGATAGCTGCATTGGCGCCGTTGTCCGCCTGGGCGACGATATCACCCACAAGCTGGTGCTTACTTATACCCTTCGTGATCTCTTCAACTCCCGCTCGGTGCTGCTGCAGAAGCGGATGAAAGCGCTGTGGAAACACAGTACCCGGGTTGCCGCGATCTGCCAGGTGTTGGCCCGAATAACCAAACGTTTCGATCCTGAGCACGCTATGCTTGCAGGATTGATGCATGACATCGGCTCTGTCGCCGTGCTCAACTACATAGAAAACTGTCATACGGAAGATCTGCAGGCGGCAACGGTCGACCATGCCGTTGAAAATCTACGGGCCCAGACCGGTGGCATGATACTGCGCAGCTGGGGCTTCGCCACCGACTTTATCGTCACCGCTCTTGAGGCGGAAGAGTGGATGCGCAACAAAGGGCCGGAGCCGGACTACTGTGATCTGGTGATCATCGCTCAACTGCACAGCATGGTCGGCGGCGACAAGGCGTTTGAACTGCCCGCGATTGACCAGGTGCCCGCCCTGCGGCGACTGAAGTTGGGCGGCCTGACCCCGAAGATGAGCCTGGAGATTCTGGAGAAAGCCGAGAATCAGATCATCCAGACAGAAGCGATGCTTAACTTCTGATGCCTTATTGCCAACGATGGATACGAGCGCTGTTTCTCTCTCTCCTAGCCTTCCTGTTTACACTCCCCGCCACCGCACAGCAGACACTGACACGGGTGGAAGGGCGTCCCCCGGCGGCCACCTTCTCACTGCCGGAGATAGGGGGCGGAAAAATGAGTCTCTCAGACTTCCACGGTAAGGTTCTGGTAATCAACTTCTGGGCCACCAATTGCGCTCCCTGCCGGGAGGAAATGCCATCTCTGGAGCGGGCGGCTAAATGGCTTGGGCGATTTAACAGTCGGCTGATCTCAATCAATGTGGGGGAAAAGCGGGAGCTGGTTGAAGAGTACCTGAAAACGGCGCCGGTGAGTTTTCCGGTGCTCCTCGACCCAGACACCTCTACCGCCAAAGAGTGGGGCGTCTACGGCTATCCTGCCACTTTCGTCATCGACCCGGAGGGGAGAATCGCCTACCGGGCAATGAGCAGGCGGGAGTGGGATGATCCCATGTTGCTGGTGCCGATTCGCGCCTTGGGGATGAGAGGGCTCGCGAAACAATAACTCCCTGTTTTGGAACGCCGATCCATCCCGCCTGACTGCGTTGTGAAAACTTGAAAGATACTGAATATTACTGCGTTTCCACGCCTTGCCAGACGGGCGCCTCGACGCCCCAAAATCAGGTACTTATTACTTCGCGAGCCCTAAGGAACAGCAGCCTCGTTTACTGACGAATATGGTCAATATAACGGGGCCGATCGTCCATCTTCAGCTTGACGCTCTCTCCCTGCACCCGCAGCCGCCTGTCACTGCCGTCAAAACCCAGATCACAGTGGGCATGCCCCCGGCTCTCAAGCGGCACGGGAATCATGTCGCGATAGGTGTAGATGTTTTCACCCACATCACCGCCAGCACAAACGGCGGGACATTCAGGCACCTCACCCTCCACTTCGGCCCCTTCAAAAATCAGTTCACCGGCCTGCCACCAACGGGTACGTTCAGTGGAGCCACTGAGGGTCTTGATGATGATGGCGCGGGAAAAATGGATAACCACTCTGTCGTCCTCAACCTGGATGCTCTCCACTTCAGAGCCATGAAGTTCAATACTGCTGCTGTCCATCTCGTTTACCTGCTGTTGTTTGATTTAAAAAGCGCTGCACAATAATCCTGAAATCGATTGGAGCGAACTTGTTCGCGATGGGCTTCAGTTATGGTGGAACAGAGATGTTGTAGGAGCGAACTTGTTCGCGATGGACTACGAAACGTGCTCTTCGCGAACAAGTTCGCTCCTACGCCTGAATTCTGGACTACCTACCGTGCTGAATAGTACGGTGAATTATTGATTATACTCGCACTGGAGGCATCAATCCCGGGCAATACCAATCCAGTAAACAGGGTTTGTTCCACCGGTCTGCTTAATCTGTGGCAGCAACCAATCAACTGCCGGCCTTTTCCAGACTAAGCTCCTTGATCTTCCTGGTCAGGGTGTTTCTGCCCCAGCCCAACAGCTTGGCGGCGTCCTGTTTTCTACCACCAGTCTGCTCCAGCGCAATCTCGATCATGGTCGTCTCAAATGCAGGCAGCGCCCTCTCCAGCAGCCTCTGCTCTCCCTGCTGAAGCCGTTGCCGGGCCCAGTTGCGTAGCGCACTCTGCCAATCGTCGCCCGGCTCATCTGCGGTATCGGCCTGGAGCAGTTCCGCTGGCAGATCTTCCACATGGATCTCTCTGCTGGATGCCATAACGGTGAGCCGGCGTGCGGTGTTTTCAAGTTGCCGCACATTGCCGGGCCAGGAGAAATGCTGCAATTCCAGCAGGGTTTCAGGCAGGGCGATCTTGGTCTCCACCTCCAACTCCTGTGCCGCCCGACTGAGAAAATGGCGCATCAACGGGGCGATATCCTCACGCCGCTCACGCAGGGAGGGAATATGGATACGAATAACATTGAGACGGTGAAACAGATCCTCGCGGAAGTGCCCCTGACTGACCAACTGCTCAAGATTTTGATGGGTGGCAGCGATAATACGCACATTGACCTTCACCGGTTCATGTCCACCCACCCGGTAGAACTCCCCGTCCGACAGCACCCGCAACAGGCGCGTCTGAAGTTCCGGCGGCATATCGCCGATCTCATCAAGAAACAGTGTGCCACCATCGGCCTGTTCAAAACGACCGATGCGCCGTAACTGGGCGCCGGTAAATGCACCACGCTCATGACCAAACAGCTCCGACTCCATCAGATCTTTCGGTATCGCCGCCATGTTAAGGGCGATAAACGGCTCCTTCGAGCGTGGGCTGTGGCGGTGCAGCGCCTGGGCGACCAGCTCCTTGCCGGTTCCCGACTCACCATTGATCAGAACAGTAATGTTGGAGCGCGCCAGCCGGCCGATGACACGAAACACCTCCTGCATCGCCGGTGCTTCACCGATAATTTCGGTCTTGCCCAAGGCCTCCACCGCCACCTCCGCAACAGTGCCGCCACTTTTGCGGCAGGCGCGCTGCACCTGCTCCACCGCTTCATCGACATCGAAGGGTTTGGGCAGGTAGTCAAAAGCGCCACGATGAAAGGCGGCCACTGCACTATCAAGGTCGGAGTGGGCGGTCATTATGATCACCGGTAGGTCGGGATAGCCTTCGTTGATGCGTTGTAACAGGGAGAGTCCATCCATCCCCGGCATACGCACATCGGATACCACCACATCCGGCTGCTGCCGCTGCAGCGCCTCAAGGATACCGTCGGCACTGGCAAAGCAGGTGACATCCATCCCCGCCTTTTCAAACGCCTTCTCCAGTACCCAACGGATGGAGCGGTCATCGTCAATGACCCAGACACTATCAGCTTTTGGCATCACTATTTCCCACTGGGATCAGTACATTAAAAATGGTCTTGCCTGGTTCGCTGGTGCACTCCACCAGCCCACCATGTTGATTGATCAGTGACTGGGCAATAGAGAGCCCGAGGCCCATACCTCCCTCACCGGCGGTGACCATGGGGTAGAACAGGCTGTTCCGGATATGCTCCGGAATACCGGGGCCGTTGTCTTCGATATCAATCTGCGTCACCAAACGGTGGCGCCGGCCACCGATGGTAAACTGACGACGGATACGGCTGCGCAGGATGATGTGCCCGTCACTCCTGCCACTGATCACCTTGGCGGCGTTGCGCAAGATATTTAGCAGCGCCTGAATAACGGCGTCACTGTCAACGGTGACCTCGGGGATGCTTGGGTCGTAGTCGCGCTCGATCCGCAATCGCTCCCCGGACTCCGCCTCCACCAGGTTGCGCACCCGCTCCAACAGGCGGTGGATATCGATACTCTTCAGCTGGGGCAGCCGGTTTGGCCCCAGCATGCGGTTGACCAGCGCCTGCAGACGATCCGCCTCATCGATAATGATTCGGGTATATTCAAAAAGCGCGGGATCCCCCAGCTCTCTCTCCAGTAGCTGGGCCGCACCGCGCAATCCTCCAAGTGGATTCTTGATCTCGTGCGCAAGTCCACGCACCAGCTCCCTTGCCGCCTGGTGCTGGGAGAGGAGATGCTCTTCCTGACTGATCCGCAGCTGTCGGTCTATCTGCTGTATCTCCACCAAAACAGTGTCGTCATCCGTTATGTCGGTGACCGGGATCACCGTGCAGTTGACCGTCACCCGGCGCCTGCCGGGCAATAGCAGGGTCAGTTCACGCTCGGTAAACGTACGACCGGAGTCGATCGCCCGCTGCAGATGGGAGAGACCGTTGTCATCAGGGCAATGGAACAGCTGCTCGACATGAAGACCCGTCATATAGCGGCTGCTGACAGCAAGCAGCATCTCCGCTGCAGGATTTATATACAGCAGCCTGAGTTTGCTATCGAACAGCAGGACGGCACTATTGAGGTTGTCCAGAATCCGCTGTTTCTGTTGTGTTGATGAGTTGCTTGTTTCCATTACGCCTTCATAAAGCAATAAGCACACCAGGAAGGCCT
>JBEVXT010000739.1:0-1796 GCA_040505955.1 Sedimenticola sp.
CACAGCCGGACGAACCTTCTTATTTGGTTCCCTGTGTATTCTATAGATATCGGTTCATCTTTTGGAATGTTTAACCGGACGTTCAGAGACGCGACGACAGTTGCGACATCTGGTGGCGCCGATACGGGACTCGTGCGAATCACCTGCATCAAGTGGTATAGGACGATTCCAAAATGTCTAAATTCCCTGCCTGCCTCATTGTCGTTCTCACTCGACTCTAAGCAACATGTGAACTTTACATTCTGCACCGCGTTGAGAATTAGTAGAAACTGCCTGTGCCGATTGTATGCATGTACAACAGAATCTTCACCTTTTGAGATTTCATTGAGAATGTCGTTTTTAATACGCTGCATATGCTTCAAGAACAATAGATGCGTTCTGAAAATATGTTTAGTCTCTAAATACGCCGAGTCTTTGTCAGAGACTTCTGCGTGACTGTATATGATTGACTTGCGAAGCATAGATCCAAGAGAGTCGCTTTCTATATCCAGCAGACACTGGCCATTTGTCCGAACAATACTCGATAAGATGACTTTCACCTTACGCATGTCTTCAAGCGAAAGCCTATCCTTGAACATGTTCTCCGCGGGAATAAAGAAATTTGGACAGTTACCTGCCTCCACCCAGGACAGTAGTGTTGAAAAGCACTTGAGTAGACACTGGACAAGGTTTTCCGGCACCCACAGCTCACCTACGGTATTTTCGATAGTCCAAAATAACGCCGTCTTGCAGTGGTATGAAGTAATGACGTTACCGGCACTTGGTAGAATCACAGACGTATTGACCAGCTTCATGAGCACGTAACATTTGTACTCACAGGGGTTCAGGGTCAGCATTAGGTGGCGTTCTTGTAATACGTACGACTTTCGAAATATAAGATGTGCGACGGGTACAAGGGAAAGGCCATATTGGGGGAACATTTCAAGTGAGTGTTTAGACGGCCAGTCATGTGGACGCTCCAGCGTTCTCGGTTCCATCCGGGACTTGAAGCAACCGCGAGGCCAACTGGGGCATAACCACACGCGCAGCATGTACAAGTAGCAGTCACTCGTGCCAGCTGCACACTGGCCCAGTGGTATCTGTCTGCGAACATGACTACTCCCAAAATATCCACCGAGTTGGGTTCCAAAGAACTTGCGCAGTCTCGCATATCCGGGTTCTATATTATCGTCAACAATCATATACATGTAATGGTTCTCCATTGGATCTATATAATCCACACCTGGCTGTGTCGTGGCAAACTCATTTACGTAATAGCATAATTGGTCCTCGTCACGATCCATAGACAGGGTGGATGTCGCCTCTGCAAGACTGCCAATGAACAGGCAACACTGCGGCTTCGTCACGGAATAAACCTCAAGTACATTCATTAAGACCTCTCTCATTGCCGTGTTGTTTATACAAATGTGTCGAGCTCTCTCCGACAGTCCTATATAATCCAGTATGTTGAACAGTTTCCTTGATATGATTGGGAGATCCTCCTCCCGCCACACCGATTCCATCGCTAGATGTGAATGCGCACTAAAACACAGCTACAGCTTCCACGCCATGTATTTGGAATTCACATGCGCCGGACTTTCCTATCACCGACTGACAGTCACTGACTAATCTGTTTGTGACAGCTACATTGTCGTGTTACTTGGATACAACGGAAGAGATATCTGACGGAATTCAGATACGGAATCTACGTGAATTCGAATGCGGAATCTGGAAAATGGAAACGGAAACTAAGGAATCGTGGGCGATGGTGGTGGTAAAAAAAAAAAAAAAAAGGAAATAGCCATGGTAAAGTATTT
>JBEVXT010000740.1:0-4997 GCA_040505955.1 Sedimenticola sp.
GCATCCGGCCAGCATGACGCACATAACCTACTCGCCGGAAGAGCGTCTGAAGCATGGTATTAGTGAAGGATTGATACGCATTTCCGTGGGACTGGAAAATCTGGATGACCTTATGGATGATATTATTCAAGCTCTGGATAAGAGTATTGATAAGAGTTAGTCGTGAGGTTAGGAAGGGCTTAATAGCTTCTTTCATTCACCAGGGGTCGGAGTCGATTGCGTTGAAGATGGTAGGGGAATTTACAGTTTTTTGCCGCAATCGACTCCGACCCCGAACTATATTAAACCCGCTCAATAATCATCGCGATTCCCTGGCCGACGCCGATGCACATGGTGCATAGGGCATATCTGCCGCCGTTGCGCTGTAGTTGATACATGGCGGTGGTGACCAATCGGGCGCCGCTCATACCCAGAGGGTGGCCCAAGGCGATGGCACCGCCATTGGGATTAACATGGGCTGCATCATCGTCCATTCCAAGATCACGCAACACCGCCAGGGCCTGGGCGGCAAACGCCTCATTCAGCTCGATCACATCCATTTGACCAAGAGTTAGCCCCGTCATCTTTAGTAGCTTCCGCGTGGCCGGGGCGGGGCCCATGCCCATGATGCGAGGCTCTACGCCAACAGCGGTAGAGGCGATTACCCGCGCTTTGGGTATCATCCCAAACTGCTTTCCCGCATTTTCTGATCCCAGCAGCAGGGCGCAGGCGCCATCGTTAACACCGGATGCATTGCCTGCGGTAATGGTGCCACCCTGAAGAAAGGGGGTGGGCAGAGAGGCGAGTTTTTCCAGTGCCGTATCGGTGCGGGGATGCTCGTCACGGGTGACTACAGTGGGATCTCCTCGGCGTTTGGGAATGGTCACCGGGATGATCTCGTCATCAAAGCGTCCGGCCTGTTGTGCAGCAGCTGTACGTTGCTGGCTGCGTAGGGCAAAGGCGTCCTGGTCTTCTCTCGATATATTAAAGTCAGCGGCAACGTTCTCTGCCGTCTCCGGCATTGAGTCGATACCGAACTGGCTCTTCATCATGCGGTTGACGAAGCGCCAGCCAATGGTGGTGTCATGGATCTCCGCCTTGCGTGAGAAGGGTGTGTCCGCTTTTGGTATCACAAAGGGCGCACGGGACATCGACTCCACGCCGCCTGCAATCATCAACTCTGCTTCGCCGGTTTTTATGCTGCGTGCTGCCATGGCCACCGCATCCATGCCGGAGCCGCAGAGGCGGTTGATGGTGGTGCCGGGGGTCTGAACAGGCAGCCCTGCCAGCAGGGTGCACATGCGCGCCACATTACGGTTGTCTTCTCCGGCCTGGTTGGCGCAGCCGATGAGCACATCATCCAGAGCTGACCAATCCAGTGTGGGGTTGCGCTCCATCAGGGCCTTGATAGGCAGGGCAGCGAGATCGTCTGTGCGTACCGGGGCGAGGGCACCGCCAAAGCGGCCGATAGGGGTTCTGATGGCATCGTAGATGAGAGCGTCTCGCATTTTTTTGTCTCTGTAGAGTGGGCGATTATTAACTACTCAGCCGCATGTTTAACACCATGCCAGGCGCGCTGTGCCGGATAAAAGGTTTGTACTGAATAGTCGTAGCAATTTATCGGTTGAGAGTACGATCCGTGACAGCTTGCGTCAACCGTATGCAGCATTTTAATGCACTCTTCGGTGTACCCTGTTGGCATGAAAAACAGAATAATCGGTTGAGATATGCATTATTGTGCATATAATCGAGTGGAGTGGTGGATTAATGGCCGGGTCATCCAGTTATGGGAGGCTTAGAGGCGCAATGATCAATTTTCAAACAGAACCCAGTTCAAATAAGCGGATTTGATGATGAAGACAAACAAGGTAGACCATATATGCATCGCGGTGCGCGATCTCGAACAGGCAAAGAAGATCTGGGAGCCGGTGTTCGGCAAGAGTGAGCCGGATGACAGTTACATAGATGAACCGGAGAAGATCAAAGTTGCGCGCTACTGGCTGGGCGAGATCGGCTTTGAGCTGATGGAGTCGACCTCGCCGGATGGGGATGTCGCTAAATATATTGAGAAGCACGGTGAAGGGGTTATGTTGCTGAGTTTCAATGTCGACAACACTCGGGAGTCGATGGCGGATCTCAAAGAGCAGGGCTACCCGTTTATCGGCGGTGCGCGTCCCTTCAGGGATTGTGAGTTTGCCTTTATCCATCCGAAGAAGATGAATGGCGTACTGCTTGAATTGATCGACGATAAATGGGATACGAGGAGAAAAAATGACAGAACAAAATAGAGATAACTTCTCCCCCGGCGATATCATTCTGCACCAGGGGGAGGCGTACCAGGTCTATGAAAATCTGGGGGTGAAGGGCAGGGTGGCACCGTTTCCGGGAGACGATGTTGAGTTGATAGATCTGGAGTGGGACGACCACTGCCGAAAGATCGGCAATGAACCTCTCCCCGCGCCAACTCCTTGCTCCACCGGCGGTTGCTGTCCTTCGAATAAATAGACACTTTTTGGTTTTTAGGGAGGAGTTGCACAATGAACGGTTATAGCGCCTACGAGGATACATTCGCGCGAGACAACCTGCCCCCCGGCGATCAGTGGCCGGATCTTATCAATCTGGATCAACTCGGCTATCCAGATCGTCTCAACTGTGCCACTGAGCTGCTCGACAGGGCTGTTGATGACGGCTATGGCGATAAGGTGTGCCTTCACACTCCCAGTGAGAACTGGACCTACAGTGAACTTCTGCAGCACGCCAACCGCATAGCCCATGTACTCACCGAAGAGCTGGGCATGGTTTCGGGCGAGCGGGTGCTGCTCAGGGGGGCAAATAACGCCATGATGGTGGCTTGCTGGTTCGGCCTTATCAAAGCTGGCGGCATTGCCGTGACCACCATGCCGCTGCTGCGTGCGGTGGAGCTTGTGACGCTTATCGACAAGGCGAAAGTGCGCCTGGCGATCTGTGATGAGCGACTCAATGAAGAGATGGAGCTGGCCAGGGAAGAGGCGGCCGACCTGGAACGTATCGTCTACTTTAACGGCAGCAGGCAACTCGAAGGAATGATGTCAAAAAAATCGGATCGGTTTGAAAATCTTGAGACCTCTGCCGACGATATCTGCATGATCGCCTGCACCTCGGGTACCACCGGCCAACCCAAAGGCACCATGCACTTTCATCGTGATGTGTTGGCGATATGTGACACTTTCTCGAAGGATGTTCTGAAACCCGATGAGTCCGATATCTTTATCGGCAGCCCGCCACTGGCATTTACCTTCGGGCTGGGCGGGCTGGTGCTCTTCCCCATGCGTGCCCGGGCCTCCATGGTACTTCTTGAAAACGGTTCTCCGGACAAGTTGGCCAAGGCGATCTCCGAGTTTGGTGCCACTGTGCTCTTTACCGCACCCACAGGCTATCGCTTTATGCTCAACACCCTTGGTGAAGGTGATCTCCCTTCCCTGAAAAAATGTGTCTCTGCCGGCGAGCCCCTGCCGAAGCCAACGTGGGAGGAGTGGGAGCGACAGACCGGTATCCGTATCATCGATGGTATTGGCGCCACCGAGATGCTCCACGTCTTTATCTCCGCCGAGGGGGAGGATATTCGCCCCGGTGCCACTGGGCGCCCAGTCACCGGCTATCAGGCCCAAGTGATCGATGAAGACGGCAATCCTCTGCCTGCCGGTGAAGTGGGCCGGCTGGCGGTAAAGGGGCCCACCGGCTGTCGTTACCTGGATGATGATCGCCAGAAGGGCTACGTTATCAACGGTTGGAATGTCACCGGTGACGCCTACATGATGGATGAGGATGGCTACTTCTGGTTCCAGTCGCGCACCGATGACATGATTATCTCCGCCGGTTACAACATCGGCGGGCCGGAGGTCGAGGCGGCACTGCTGGCCCATGATGCGGTAGCTGACTGTGCTGTGGTGGGCTCACCCGATGAGGGGCGTGGCCAGGTCGTTAAGGCGTTTGTGATCCTGCGAGAAGGCGTGCTGGGTGATGATGTTTTGGTAAAAACGCTGCAGAACTTTGTCAAAGAGCATATCGCCCCCTATAAGTATCCGCGCCGGATCGAATTTGTCGATGAGCTGCCAAGAACCCAGACTGGCAAGGTACAGCGTTTTCGCTTGCGGGAGTTGGAGGTAGAGCGCGCAGGGGGCGTGTAGGCGTGCACCAGCTCGTGATTATCGGCTGAAAGGGGGATAGGAGCCTGTCCGGGAATAGGAGATAATACAAACTCACCCATAGCCTGCTCGGTGGGCAAACCAAGGAACCAATAAATTGAAGTTTTCAGTCGATATCCTTATCCGCTTTGAACACTGCGATCCCGCTGGCATTGTCTTTTACCCACGCTATTTCGAAATGTTCAACCGGGTGGTAGAAGACTGGTTTGCTCGGGGGCTGGATACCGATTTCCGTTGCCTCCTCGACGACATGAAGAGCGGAGTGCCCACGGTGCATACCGATTGTGACTTTATGCTGTCCAGTCGACTGGGTGATACCGTCACCTTTGACCTCACTGTCGAGCGCATAAAATCGAGTTCATTTACCCTCAATGTCACCGCCCATGCCGATGGCCAAGAGCGCCTGCGTGCCAAGCTGATTCTGGCCTTTGTCTCTCTGGATGGAAAGATCAAAGCGGTCCCTATCCCCGATCTGATACGGGACAAAATGACTCGCTATCTCTGCGACTGACCACTGCGCTTATGGGTCGGTACGGGGTCGGAGTCAATTGCCCACATCTATCTGGGGAATCGACTCCGACCCTGCGAAAGTAACCCATAAACAGGTACCACTGAATAGTCACATAAACAGTAGGCATTTCAATGGCTCACTCTGTCGAGTGTGCGGGAATTAGAAGGATAATGGAGGTGGTGTGGCAATAAGTTCTCAAACGCTACGTTTTAGGGAACGGCGTTCGGTAGTATTTACCGAAGAGCAGCAGTTAATCATTCGGCACAGGGGAGGGCATGCCAAGGTCTCTGCTGTCGCTGGATCGGGAAAAACTACAGCGATGG
>JBEVXT010000741.1:0-6671 GCA_040505955.1 Sedimenticola sp.
TATATGGATTAAAAGTGGACTACCATTGTGAAAGTTATATCATCATGGAGATGAAAATATATAGTTTCTGATTATCACAGTGAAATAGAAAATATGTGCTTATAAAATAGTGTTTTTAAAGGAAATTTAAATTTCCATTGTGCTATATAGTGGACCCCATGCTGGGTCAACATGTGATTCCCAGTTTTGGATATAGCCAGTGCTGATGCAGCAGATTGCCTGCTGTGTTTCTGGAGTGCTGTGTGTCTGAGTGTGTTAATGTTACGCAACATAGCAGGATACCAGGATAGTACAGCCTGCTGATCAATTGAACCATTTAGACCATTCACTGCCAACTCAGGAGAAAAGGAACCTAATCACCTAAAATGGAACCAGATACATCCAAACAATCTACACTTATCCTGCAGCAAGATTTATCACAAGACACAGTTTCATCAAAACAATCAACACTCATTCTGCAACAAAATGGGCAACACAATACAGTCGATCTCAGCCAAAGTGATTCTTTCTCTGGATTTTCATCACTCTCTTCATTTGATATTGAACAAACCATCTGTGACAAACTCCATGGTGTATTCTTTTCAATGGAATGCAGTACGAATCAGACCACTATTGTCTTTTTCCTCACAACCATCTTTGGATCGTTCATGGACCAATTTACTGGTGCATTTCAGGGTCAGGCCGACATCAGCAAGGACAAATTCAAATTAACAACACATGTACATAAGAAAAACGTCTACATTGAAATTGACAAAGCCAACAGACAGCTGAAAATCTCAGGACCAGGGCAGGACTTATGGAGAGCCAATCACTTCAAAAAACTCTCAATGAACCTATACAGGACACTAATTGCAAGTGACCAGACAGCCATTGAGCCAGACCCCCTGCAGCAGCTGACCAGCACACCAGCTGCAGGATCCCACATGCAGAGATTGTTCTCTGCACCTCCATCACCAGTGCAGGAAATGCCATCTGGGGGAGATGTTGAACTTCCTGTTGCACAACAAATCTCCATAGTGACAGATATGTTAGCAAACCTCTCCACACAGATTGCTACCCTGCAAACCCAAGTCACTAATCTAACCACAGAGATCGTCAAACTGAGGGAAAGACAAACGACAACTGAACATGGCCAAAGCAGTTCAATCACTCAATCTCCGAATGACCCATCAATAGTGTTTGTCCCCACCCCACCTGCTATGAACAGAGAAAATGGGACCCCTCAGACAAATGCGAACTCGGAAAACAACCTACGCCCCAGAATTGAAATAACAGCAAACAATGAACCCAATGTCCAATCCACAGACCCAAATCAAGCTGAAAATGTCACTGTAAGACCAGATACCGACAATGAAAATGAACGCCCAAACAATAGAGGTGCAAGAACACTAATCATAGGTGACTCAATTCTGTCTGGAATTAATCGAAAAGGACTAAATAACAATGTGGAGTGTCTCACAGTTCCCGGTGCCACAGTTCTCACCATTCACAGGAAAATCAAAATCTATGATTTAAAACAGTTCAAAAATGTTATCGTATATGTTGGCGGAAATGACGCATCAAAAGACATTGACAGCGAATTGTTTGACAACCAGTATGAACAGCTCATCATGTATGTGAAAGAAGCCAACAACTTGTGCAACATTTTCATCTGCAGTTCATGCCCGCGTGGAGATGTTAATGTTGAGGATATCAATAACATATTGAAACGACAATGTGACACACATAACCTGAAACTGATTGACACACATGGTGCATACTTTGACAAGAACGGCCAACTCAGAAGCTATTTCTACCGACCAAGAGACAATATACACCTCTCCAATTCTGGAACTAAACGGCTTCTAGGTACAATCAACAAGGAAATACACATAGTAGAGAACTTTGAACAATGTGTGCATGAGTCACAGAAACAACGCCATAGTGAGTGGAACCACGCCACTAGACAACCTGGCCAGGCCGAGCCAACTATTAATCGCCTGAATGGTCACTCGGATGGTCAGAGAGACTGGCGAAGCGAAGAGCCCTACAGTGGCAATGGGCAAGGTGACGAGCCGTATCGTGGGGACAGGCGACGAGGCGAGCGTTATGACCGCGACAGGCGATACGTTGAGCCCCATGGCGGGGACAGGCGCTATGGTGAGCCGTACAGCGGGGAAAGACGACGCGACGAGCCGCACAACGGGGAAAGGCGACGCGACGAGCCGCACAGAGGGGACAGACGACGCGACGAGCCATACAACGGGGAAAGGCGACGCGACGAGCCGCACGGAGGGGACAGACGACGCGACGAGCCATACAACGGGGAAAGGCGATGCGACGAGCCGCACGGAGGGGACAGACGACGCGACGAGCCGCACGGAGGGGAAAGGCGACGGGACGAGCGGTACAGTGGCGACAGGCGACAAAACGAACTCTGTAGTGCACCTATTCCTGGGAGACTTGTGGAGAGGTGCATGAAATGTGGCCTTGACAATCATGTCACCAGTGAATGTCGGCATAAAAAACAACTACAGTGTTTCAAGTGCAAATTTATGGGCCATAAAGACAGCTATTGCTGGAATATATAGGACAGTGGCAAAGTTGCCAGCAATAATAACACACAAAGTTTTAACTGTTATTCCAAGGAAACAATATTTTCACTACTAGGGACTTTATGTGAACATTGTAATACAGTTTCATGTATTTGTGATCATGAAAATGTTCCTGTGGAAGGAATTAATCCAGTTATTAATGTTTATAGAGATGCTACTTTGACTGAAACGCAACAGCTACAGACAACAGGTAGTTGCTATGATTTACCTACACTACATGACATCTCTATTTCTCAAAATGTACATGAAATTAATGTATCTGATAACTCCATGCATGCATGTAGTAGTGAATCTTCCATGAGTGCCCAAAACATGTTAAATCTTAATTTAGGCTCTAAAGGTATGAAAATTGGACATATTAATATTCAAGGTATTACAAATAAAATTGACCAAGTCAGAGTCATGTTAAATGAATGCAATAACGATGTTCATGTTCTTGGCATTAGTGAATCGAAATTGAACAGTGTTCACCCAGACCATTTCTTCCATATTAATAATTTTCAATCAATGTATAGAAAGGATAGGATTATAACAGCAGAAAGAAAGGTAGAAGGCGGGGGAATACTTGTATATGTTAAAGATGGGGTGAACTCTAAGAGAAGAGAGGATTTGGAGACTGAAAGGCTTGAATGTTTGTGGATTGAAATTTTTCCCAAAAACAGTAAAAGTTTACTTGTAGGAAATATTTATAGGCATCCAAACGAGTCCGTGAAATGGAATGAAGAATTTGAAAACCATATAGAGAACATTTTACAAGAACAAAAAGAATTATATATATTGGGTGATTTAAACCGTGACCTACTGAACAAACACGTGAGCAAAGGTTGGCTTGAATTTATGGAACCGTTTGGTCTTACACAGGTAGTGAACTCTCCAACAAGAGTAACAGATCATTCTAAAACTCTCATTGATCATATTTACTGCAGCTTGAACTCAAATGTAAATTCAATCAGTGTGCCTAAGTTAGGGTTAAGTGACCACTATCCGGTTTTTATAACAAGAAAAACTAATTCATTCATACCTAAAGACTCTCACTATAGTATTTCATATCGATCTTTCAAGAACTTTAATGAAAATGCCTTCATGACCGACCTTGAAGCAGTACCTTGGAATATTGTAACAATGTTTGATGATACAAATGATATAATGGATTCCTGGTCCAAACTTTTCTTAGATGTCGTGGACACCCATCTACCAATGAAACAACACCGGGTTAAGCGTAAGCAACAGCCCAAGTGGCTGACACCTGACATAATTGATGCAATGAAAATGAGAGATAGGTATAAATCACTAAATAACAATGAACAATACAAACTGTATCGTAATAAGGTAATTGCATTGATCAAAACATCGAAAAAAGCACAGTATACTGCTATTTTAAATGAAAACAACAACAATCCATCTAGTGTCTGGAAATTATTCAAGGAAGTCGGTGCAAGTAAAAGAACTGTAAATGCAACAGTATTTTCTCTCAATGTTGAAGGTAAAAAAATAGAAAATCCTGTAGAAATTGCAAATGAATTTAACAAGTTTTTTACAACTATAGCATCGAAAATAAAAGAACCCACTCAACATTCTAATTTCGAAAAGCTAAGTGCATTTTGCGCTGAAAAGATTCCTAATGATACCCATTTCAATATACCTGATATAAGCAAAGCACAAGTTGAAAAATATTTAACACAAATAGATACTTCTAAAGCCACTGGTTTAGACGATATTGGGCCCAGATTGTTGAAAATTGCTGCACCTCACATTTCGGACAGCATAACACATATATGTAATCAAAGTATAAAAACTGGTATATTTCCTGACAAATGGAAAGAGGGGAAAGTTACTCCATTATATAAAACGGGTGATAAAAGTGATCCAAATAACTACAGGCCCATATCAATTCTTCCTGTGCTGTCTAAACTTCTGGAAAAACATGTGCATGACAGTTTAATGCATTTCCTAGTTTCTTTCAATTTACTACATTCAACACAATCTGGATTTAGACCGGGACATTCATGCGAAACTGCTCTTGCTTGTATGATTAACAACTGGCTATGTGCAATAAATAATGGGCAAGTTGTTGGAACCGTCATGGTCGATTTTAAAAAAGCATTTGATCTGGTTGATCATTCTCTTCTACTTAAAAAATTAAGTCATTATAAATTATCCACTAATACTATTAAATGGTTTACATCTTATTTATTAAATCGAAGTCAAAAGGTGTCCACTAATAATACAGTATCTGCAGCAGAGTGCATCACCTCCGGTGTCCCTCAGGGTTCCATACTCGGGCCTCTTATGTTTTTATTATTTATAAATGATCTGCCGTTATACACAGATATGGTTAACACAGACTTATATGCAGACGATACAACACTTTACGAAATGAATAAATCAGTAGATATTATAAAAATAAACCTAGAAAGGGCATTAAACAGCTTATCAAAATGGTGCAATAAAAATGGAATGGTTATAAATACTGCGAAAACAAAGGTTATGATGGTAACTACACACCAAAATCAAATACGATTGAATATTGACTGCTTAGGATTAACATTAGATGGTAAAAGTTTAAACACTGTAACTAATGAAAAAATCCTTGGCGTTCACATTGACAATAACTTAACCTGGTCAGTTCACATTGACAAAATTACAAAGAAAATTGCAACAAATTTGTGGCTTCTCACCACTATAAAGATTTTTTTGTCCCTGGAACACAGAGTACAATTTTATAAAACATATATACAACCACATATTGATTATTGTTGCATTATATGGGGCGGTACCTCTCAAACAAATCTAACCAGACTGTACAATCTCCAAAAACGAGCTTGCAAAATAATTCTAGATTATGAATATAATGACATAATGAAAAGCATGGAGGAGTTAAAAATACTAAGTGTTCACGAACGTATATTTTTAAGGAAGGCAAAATTTATGTTCAAGGTTAGCAGGAATACAACACCAAATTATATTAATGAACTATTTTACCACAGATTATTCAATGATAATTTACCAACCCTACGATCCATTACTTCTAACAATTTTATCCCTCCACGACCATACAAAGAAATGTTCAAACAATCTATATCTTACTCTGGCAGCATTATTTGGAACTGTTTACCAGATTATTTAAAGACATTAGATACAACGACAAATTTTCACTGCAAATGCATTCAGTGGATGAAAACAAGGTGACCTGGACATATGAATCAAATCAAATAATTAATGCTTAACATACATGTATGTATATACCTGTATTTCTAGCTATAGTTTATTTATTGTTGATTATCTTCTTGTTTGTACATTTTATGTAGTAATAATGTCCCCGGTCTAGAAGAGCCAGGTGACATATAGTGTTTGTCCATGCGTCTGTCACAGTTTGGTTACGAAGTCTGTAAGAGTTTCTCAAGTATGCTATTTTCCGCCCAGAATGCCGTTGGGGTGCAGCCGTTGTCTGACACACTACATTCTTGTTATGTTTTACTGCAAACTTTCATGTGCATTTGCTGCTCACAGATGTATGATATATTGTTGGTAATTGTTTCATACAATTGTGAACTGAATTATTTCCTAGGTTAGCGCTACAAGTGGACTAAATCTATTTGGTCACCAATATTCTAAATTACTCTGAAAAGTAGTCTTTTAACAATATTTAATGGTAATATTTCCTAAATTAGTACTGTCTTCTCACTGTTTTGTCAGATTTGGCTACAGCTTTTAACCCTAGATAGCGCTAACCTATATTTGTTGTCAATTGTGTAGTTTTTAGCATTATAGTGTTTTGTTAGCTTTTCTTCTTTGTCTCTATATATTGTAGAACATTATATAGTATGAGGGCCTCATGGAAGATTAGTTTATAACTAAATGTGTAACCCTCGTAAAATAAAGTCTATTATTATTATTATTATTATTATTATTAATATGACATTGCATACTGTGGTGGGTATAATCATGTTTATAGAATAAAGTTCGTGCATTTCCATTGTTGTCATCTTGTTTAATTTAAGGTATGGAATTGCAGTTAGTATGTAACAAGCTTAATTGTTATTGGAGAGTTGCGGATATTCAAGATGGCCGCCAAAA
>JBEVXT010000742.1:0-2091 GCA_040505955.1 Sedimenticola sp.
ACAAATCTATTGGCATGCGTCTGAGTCTCCAAATCCACGAAGATTATCAGTTCATCTTTTTTGGAAGGTCTCAAAGAAATCATTGCGCTCTAACGCCTTGCTCTGCTGCATTTTTGGAGTTGATGCTTTTGTGCTATCAAGCACAAAAGAAGCAACGGAAAAAATGTCAGCAGGAGCAATTTGTTATGTGTTTTCACTATTTACCTAAAATTTCTTCTTTAGCCTGAACAATTAGCTTAGCTACTTTTAAGTCGTGCTCATTATTGTTGCTAGCACTTAACCCAATATTTTGATTTATTGTTGAAGTTAATGACGCCGCGATACGAATGTGATCATTGCCTTCAATTGCCAATCTAAATATGTGGGGCACATAGCTATCGTATTCATCGTCCCACTCACTATCTTCGTCGTAGACCCCGATTGGGTCCCATTTTTCCCAGAGTATTCTTTGGATCTTCTTCCAAAGTTCTTTCTGTTTAGGAGTTAGCTTACTCATACTCATTCACAAGTAAGGTGGGGTCAGTTCTAACATTCCTACATCATCCGCTTTCTTCAGCCTTTTTTACCGTGTAATGCACACCAAAATACCGCCCGATTGGTTGAGCATAGCACTAATGTTGGAATGTTAGAACTGACCCCCCTATTTTAGTATTTTAGTATTTTAGTAGTATTTTAGTATTTTAGGGTATTTTGAAAGTAAATCATTAAGATCTTCATTACCAAAAATATCATCTTCACTCAATATGTAAGGAGCAAAAATGTTTTTTATTTTTATCTTATTAACTCTTGATAATTCAAGTGAGGTAACAAATATATAACGTGATGGGTTTAATTTTCTTACTTTATCTGACTCAGTATTTTCGATAGATCGAAGTAAAGCAGAAAGCCATGATTTTATCCAATGCTTGCATTGGATAATTACTTCATCACCAGGTGTACTGAAAAATCTACCATCAATACCACCATCTTTCCCAGCTTTAAACCTTTCAATACGATATCCAAAATACGATGACAACACATCATTTGTTAGCGACTCAAATTCTTTGTCATTCAAACTATTAAAGTCATAATCTGTCATATGTATTTATCTTATAAATTTAAAATTGTTAGTTATGATGATAGCGATATTAGTTATTCCGAACCATTGCCTTGTTAGCTTGCACTTGCATCAATAACAGCTGCACCTTTTACAGCCAAATCCAAATATCGCTCGGCTTCTGCTTGCGTGACTGCAAAATCTGGCAAATGACTAGCTTTATTTCTAATCTGACGTAACTGATTTATTAATTCTAGATTCTCTGGTGAAAACTTACCTGATGCCTCAAGATGCTCAAATATCATCTTTGGGTTTGTACGCTTTATAGTTGAACCTATCCACAACCCATTTTTCATGGCTGCAGTTTCAATGATAGTCCATGCTTCAACTACAGCCGCACGAGGTGAAACCTCAGCAATGCGCAGCAACTGTTCTTTCTGGCTTATCTCTGAATCGGATTCTTCTAATTTAGGCTTTTCAATATTCTTGGCACTTTGTTCAGCTTGCATCAAGCTTTTCTCGAAGCTCGCTTCAACATCTTTATACTTGAACGATGAAACACGTCCCAATAATCGCCTGACCTCAGCACGAAAAATATAACCCATCCAGATGACTGCTACTGGCCAAGCTATAGCTTTAATAATCTCTACAAAATGTTCCATATTTTCCTTAGAAAGCTAATGGATTATAAAATTTACTCTGACCCTAATTGTTAAGTAAGGGGGCAGAATTATTTACAGGCTCTGTGTTCCCAGATATTTAACTTCTGTCTGAACCAGCACATCGACCCCATTAATTTGTTAGCCCTTTAGTTTGAACGCCTCATATAAAAACGTGGTCTGTCCTCCATTATTACAACGTTTTTGCCGGTGAATCATCAATCCATGATTGAATCTGTTCCCTCATCGGCTCAGAGCCAATAGCTTTGAATAATTCCAATGAGATCTGCCAAGCCTCTAATGCCCTATCCATCTTCTCCTGTGTTTTGTAGATCGTCCCCAGGTTCGCGTAGATAATGGCCATCCCTTCCTGACGTCCCAGGGCTTTCTCAATCG
>JBEVXT010000742.1:2101-5064 GCA_040505955.1 Sedimenticola sp.
CAAGGCTTTGCGATAATAGCCTTCGGCCGTATTCAGCTCGTCGCGCGTATGGTAGATCATGCCCAGGAGGCCGTAAGCATTAGAAATCCCTTCCTTATCCCCCAGTGCCTCCTCAATCGCCAAGGATTTCAAAAGAAATTCCTCCGCCTTATTCAGCTCACCACGGGTTTGGTAGAACAACCCAAGGTTGATGTAGTCACTGGCCATCCCTTCCTTATTCCCCTGCATTTCCTCAATCGCCAGGGATTTCAAAAGAAATTCCTCCGCCTTATTCAGCTCACCACGGGTTTGGTAGATCAACCCAAGATTGCCGAATTGTATAGGCATCTCTTTTTTTTGCCCCAGGGCTTCATTGATCGCCAGGGCTTTGAGGTGGAATTCCTCCGCCTTATTCAGCTCACCACGGGTTTGGTAGATCAACCCAAGGTTGCTATATTGCTCGGACATCCCTTCCTTATGCCCTAGTTCTTCATAGATCGCCAGTGCTTTGAGGTAGAATTCCTTCGCCTTATCGTGTCCCTCCCGCCTTTTGTAGAGCGTCCCCAGGTTGCCGTATTGGCTGGCCATCCCTACATTTCCCCCCCGTTCTTCATAGATCGCCAGGGCTTTGAGGAAGAATTCCTCTGCCTTGTCCGACTTTCCATGTGCTGTATAGACCACACCAAGGCCTGCGTAAGAATTAGCTGAACCTGTCCCACACTCACAGTCCAGTTTTTCATTAATCGCCAGGGCTTTGAGGTGAAATTCCTCTGCCTTATGCAACTCTCCATACACTGTGTAAACTATCCCAAGGCCTAAATTTGCACCCGCTATCCAATCATGTCTTCCATTTTTTTTCCCCAATAGCTCTACTCTTTGAAAGGCCTGGATAGCCGCATCCAAGTCACCAATTCTAGAACGCAAATACCCTAACTGATTCCAGGCACTTGGATCATCGGGTTCCAGTTCCGTTGATCGTGTGTAGTAATGGATCGCGTCCGAAGTACGATCATTATAAGCCAGTGCGCCACGGCCTCGATATAAGGCGGCGGCTTTGCTGATTTGGGTTTCTTCGTACTGTTCAGTTAACCTCGCAAGAATCAGGTCTAGTGTTTTGGCCGGTGCGCCTTCGGCTAAGTCCCGTAAGACCTTTTCAGTCTGTTGTGCAAGCTTACCACCCTCATTGGCCGTTTGGCGTAACTGATCTATGGTGGTAGATAAGTCTTGGATCTGCGCACGCCTTTCCTCAATAGTGAGGTCTTTATTCTCTAGGTCTTTGATGAGTCGGCCAATGATCTTCTCATCTTGTGGGTGACGGTTTGGAGACGTGGCGGCAACTGAATCAACCCAATGCTTGTAGTACTCCAAGCCAAAACCAAGGCTGATAATGACCAACGCGATGATAAAGCCGTAACGCAGTAACAACCTTACGAGGTGACTGCCGTCATTTTTGGTCACCTGAGGGATGATTCCGGCCTTGAGCAGCACCCGATGAACGCCAAAGAACAATATCCCGACAAACCCAATGAGGGATAAGGGATGGGTGAGGTATGGGAGAGCCTTGGCGATAGAGTTTAGGTCTTCCATTGGATATTTTCCTTCTGCTCCTCGATATTCCGGTTCAAAATTATGACTTAATAAGCTTGTCATATTTAGAATGACTTCCAATCAAAACCAAAGCAAGCCATTCTCAACTTCTACTGCTAACGTTTAAATCAGCCTCGCCGCTTTTTGGCGTCGGCTGAATTTGTTTGTTAGAGCTGATTGTACACTGACATGACGTCCATAAAGGCGGACGGATCATTATCACTGCGCACGGAGGTTTCGTACTCTTCCTTTGTTAGGTTGAAAAACCTCCGCCGGAGAGGAGCAAGAGGTTTTACCCAAACGAACATGCCATCACTTGTGGTTCGCTCAGCCTCACCTATAACTTCGTACTCGATAAAGCCAAAGGCACGAACCCGGGTGACTCTGACGTGCTGGCAGCAGACTGCGTGAACTTTTGAATCCACAGGTGTTGGTTGAAGTGCAATATTCATTCCGAGCAAGTCTTGGACGCTCGGAAACATGATTCCGTCGATGTCCGCATTCCTATAGACCATAGAAGCAAGAGCCCGGCTCCTAACGTACCCGGCGTTCTTCGCTTCAGCGTCAGCTAGTAGATGGGAGAGAAAGGCATCTATGTACAACAGCCGCCGACCGCGCTCAACTCCTTTGCTGTTCAGATAGCGACTCATTGTCTTGGCGGGATCGCTACCTGTGAGGCGAAGATAGCCGGTCTTGTGTACGTGCAAAAGTTCACCGATTACGGCGATTCGAATTGGCGTTTCAAGCTTCGCCCTGAAGCCAACAAGTTGAACTAGGTCATTCTCTTTGGCCCCGATCTCCAGGAGCGCGGTTTCAGGGCGAGTAGCAGCATAGAGGCAAGGGTTGTTCTCATCATTCAGGCGGCCAGGCTTCGTGTGCTCAGCCGGCCGGTACCCCATTTCATCAACTGTTGCCCAGGGAGTCTCCCCGGTAAAACGGCCTCGCCAGAACACTGTGCCGCGGCCCAATTCAATGTTAATAATTTCATAGTGATCAAACAGCGGCTGAATGGCGTGGCAAACCGCCCCTGGAGATGACTCTCCGTGTACCTGAGCGAAGATATGGTCACACTCGTCGAGGTTCATTTGATGATCGCTAACTTCATAATGATCTGGCGCTAACGCTGCAATTCACCGGAGGCAAAAAGCATAGTGAGGAACGAACGACGCTTTTTGACGTCCGCGTGAATTGCCTTGTTAGCTGCGACATTATTCAATAGGCCTGCCATTAACCGATAATGCCAAATCTACAGTAATTAGCTTCTGTTGTACGGAAGGTATTTTCCTCAATTTATAGGTTCGTTTTATACCATTAGATGCACTCAACCAAAACGGCTCGCCTTCAATTCGAAGAATGATATGATCTAGTGGTGTTTTCTTACCACGGACCATATCACT
>JBEVXT010000743.1:0-6649 GCA_040505955.1 Sedimenticola sp.
TGGATTCGATGCTGGAGAGCGCTGCAGAGAATCAGGAGAGAGAGATGCAGTCTCTAGCGGAGATGGTTGTTGCTGTTTTTGAACCGCTACTGATCGTTTTCATGGGCGGCATTGTGCTCTCGATCGTTATCGCTATTCTTCTGCCGATATTCGAGATGAATCAGCTGGCGGGATAGCCGGTGGGTAATAACTATCTTTCACTATGCACCAGGAGCCTGTCCGAGAACAGGCACCATAGCGAGGGAGGTTCATTTTGAGTCATTTCGGCTAGAGATATGCACAGAAAAGAGCGAGTTGTTTATGAAAAAACTTAAGGCAGTACCTGAATTTGTCGGTGAGGAAGAGGAGCGGCGCTTTTGGGAGCATAATAACTCCTCAGACTATCTTGACTGGGGCAAGGCCCAACAGGTGGTTATGCCCAACTTGAAACCAACAATTAAAACAATTTCCCTGCGACTTCCGCAACATTTTCTAAACTCCATCAAGGCAGCTGCACACTCCCGTGATGTACCATATCAATCACTGATCAAAGTGTGGTTGCAGGAGAAATTGCATAGCCATTAGTACCATTCACTAAGGAAAAGGGAAAAAGGGGTGGATTTATTTTCGAAAATAAACCAGTCCCTTTTTTGTTTCGGCTCCACAGGAACCAAAGCCGTGCATACCATCGCATTGGATACTGCAACCGGCAGTGTTACGTCCCACCCGACTCAACAGGAATCTGCTAACTCGTGAAAAAACGTAACTATTCAGTTGGGTACAGGGTCGGAGTCGATTGCATCGAAAATAGGTGAAAATTACCACCCATCTTGGTGCAATGCTTCCGCTCCCGGCTCACGCTTCTTACCCACGTCCATGTGGGCAATCGACTCCGACCCCGTACCCTCATGTAGGATGTGGTGAGCTTGCGAACCGCATCAATCACCTGAATAGTTACAAATTCCGTAACTATTCAGCTCACCCCTGAAATTTGTCGTTTCTGAGTTAAAAATCAAAGTTCAGGGAAGTTCAGGGGACACAAGTTCAGGAAGTTCAGGGGACACAATACTTATTCCGGAAGTTCAGGGGACACAATACTTATTTGTCTTTCCGTAGTTTTGTAACAACTCTCGCTAATCCTGCCATCCTTGCAGCCCAGAATAATTATGTATGGTGTCCCCCAGAACTTGCACTCAGAACTTGCAAAGAACTTGCGTTTATGCGAAATGAATGACCTGACTCTAAACCCGTGACCCTAAACCCCGTGTTATTTCAGCGCATAGAGCAGTGCATTTCGTTCTTGTGGTGGTAAGGTCTCAAGCCTCTCTTTCCAGCGTTCGATTCGTCTTCGAATACGCTCTCTTTCTCTGAATGTATCTCCCAGAAATTGGTAATCGTGGAGCTGTTCAGGCTCAGGATAATTCATCCAGAGTGATTCTGTGGCTTGCTCCCCAGATCGAGTTCGTGTTGTAAATGTTATATGTCGCCACCCCTGTAGGTGCGCTTCATACAGTTCAGACCAATATCCCGAGATCATTACTTTACAAGGTAATGTAGTCATAAGCTGTAACAGCTCTATATGTTGTTGCTCTGTATATCCATGCTTGTAGATTGCACGTTTTGATCGTCTGGTGGATGTGAGATAGGGTGGGTCAGCATAGATGAATTCATCACCCTCGAAGGGGTACTTAGACAGATATTGAAGCGTGTCTATGCAAATGAGATTAATGTTCGATGTGCCATTCCACCTCTCAACAATAGCTGGATCGATATCCAGCCCAATATTGATTTCTGCGGTTTTTTTATACCGCATCAATGCTCCTCCTCCCAGATGAGATTCGATGTACACCCGATGTGGTGGTATTTGATTGATGAGTTGCTGATAAACGCCGCTGGCACCTTTTCCCCCTGGGTACTTCATTGTCTCCTAATCCTTGTTGTTCTTTAGCTCAAAAAGGCCATCACAGCCGAATGAGAATGCTTTGTGACGCGGGGGGTGCAAAATATCTTTGTCTGTGATTCGACTGGATTTTTGTCGGCTTTCACCTTTTGGGCCTTGGATTTCCAGTTCTTTTACTTCAGATAAGAGGAATGCGGCTTCTTTGATGTGTTGTGACGTAGCCGGTGTGGTGTTGGCTACGAGTCGATAAAGCTCGGAAAACTGAATGCCATCAGAATGTTGGTGGATAAGTTCTGGGAGTTCTATGGCAATGCTATCAAGCGTCCTGTTTCTTGCTGTTTCATCGAAAGAGTATTCGGTCTCACTGAATAAGTCTGTATGACGATGGATATCTTCATCTTTTGTTGGATCATAACCAAACATCCGTATGCCGGGGCCACCATAATGGGCAAAGTGGTTCTTTAGCTGCCAGTGTAGTTGCGTCATAACATCTCGCGCACGCGGATGATTCGATAAGTGGACCAGCCAAAATGATTTATTAGCCTCTTTGGAAACAATGAAGAACGGTGTGTAATGTTTTGCACTGCTCAGAGATTGTATGGCACGGTGCAGCTCGAATTGAACAAATTGTCGCCAATTTTTATTGTCACTCTTCTCCTCAAGTAAGCTTTCTATATCTAATTCTTGATCTAGTCCAATGCGTTGGAGTGTCTTTAGATACTTGGGGCTGTTTGACATGTAGTCAATCAACCAGTCTGTGGAAAAGGTTAGGATGATTTCTGCATTTGGCAGCCTGGAGAAGATGCTTTTAACATCGCTAAATGGAACATCTTTATAGCCATACTGATCCAGAATAAAGATACAACGGCGGTTCTTTCCAGTAGTATTAGTTATGTACTGGATTACTTTATCAAGATGTTCCGTAAATTCTCCGCGTAAAGGGAAAATATCATTACTGAAACGGGAGTTGAGACCTTGCTCAGTCAGGTACCAGTTTAGATACTCAAAGTTTGATCGTTTCTTTTCGATAAAGAAATATTCTGCTTGGAGTGTAAATGGCTTTTTAATGCCTTGTTGTTGACGATTTACGTTTATCGCGGCTGCAGCTGCTTCGGCTGCCTTTATGAGCCTTAAAGGTGATCCGGTATAGAGACTGTTATCTTGTGGGTTGCTATAGACGCCGCCACCGGCAAAGCCATCCACTAAAGTTAGCTTGAATGTAGGGATTATTGGATTTGCATTCAGAACCTGAATGTAGTGAGTTAGATACTCTTCATATACGCGGTGCTTTGCCAGGCTGTGAAGGTCTATCTTTGGTGGGGCTTCCCCGATGAGCCAATCATACTCTTTCTTTGCCAAAACTTATTCTCCATGTTTGCCGAATAAATGCTTATCTGGCTGACTCCATGAATGGCATGGGAGGCATTTCATCCCAGATTCGACCGTTGAATGTGCGGCCATTTTTTTTCTTGGCGCGGCGTTTTCCATCCACGCCCCATCCACCCCACTGTTTGAAGAAAAAAGCCGTTTCAGAGCGTTTACAATGGTGATGGATGTTTTCTACCCACTCTTGCTTCATAGGCCTGGCCTTTGGGCCGGACTCACCGCCCACGATCATCCAGTGGATTCCAGTAAGGTCGATTTCACCCAAGTCTTCAAGTAGCGGCTCTGCAGAAATAAAACGTACAGTGGCGTCTATTGACTGAAGGTCATCGATTCTTGGAACTCCGTGTTGTCGGTCTTCTACAGATACACCTAGCCAAACATTGCTTGGTACAGCATGGCTGGCAAAATAGTCCTGCATGCGCTTTGATCGCTTGGTTAGAATTTGATAGGTGTGATGAGGTGTTTCACTGATTACCGAGAATGCTCGTTCAAGGAATTTGTTGGGTATCTCCTCATGGAATAAATCGGACATGGAGTTAACAAAATAGATTGTTGGTTTGCTCCGCCGTAATGGCTGGTCCAGGCGATCTCCCATTAAAGACAATAGAAAACCATTGTCGTAGCCTGGCGTCCCCATTGCTTGCAATCGCTTTGCCATGATCTCAGCGTAGCAGTGCTTGCATCCGGGTGTCATCTTGGTGCACCCAGTTGTTGGGTTCCAGGTTTGTTCAGTCCATTCTATGCGTGATGGTGTGGCCATAATGAAATCGCTCCCTTGATGACAGTCATTATCACTCAGTATCGCCATATTTGACGATGCTGTCAAGCGTCATGTTATCTGTTGGGTGCAAGACAACATGTTATTCCTCAGTCGATTGAGTTAGGGGGGCATGAGGCGGATAGCGTGGGACGTAAAAGGATAGGAATTTCAACCCACAAAATCAACCTATTTCACTGCATCCAGCAATGTATTGCTGTCACCTCCACATGGATTTTTTGATTTTAGCGGGCGCAAAACACTTCTCTCCCTGCCCCTTGCCGGTATAACAGTGAAAATCCACCCCAATATCCAGTCAAACTGAAACTGAGGCGCAAACGTCCCAATACAAGACAAGAAGTACCTGCGATTTTTGTGTGGCAGCGGGATTACCTACCAGTTCACCGTCTGTATATATTCAAATGCTGGAGCCGGGTCAACTACATTACCACGCCTGACTCTGATCCAACTCCAGGAAAAAATCTGGTGGCCCACGGGCATGTGAGATCTCCGGCGCACAGTCTGGCTCCCCGATATGCCGCATGATACGCCCGACAGGCACCAGCTCGGTGATGGCTACTCCCGGCATCCTCGGTAAGGCTTCCCGCATCCTGCTCACGCTTCTCACCTCACATCCATGTAGACGACTGCTCCAGCGTTACTCTACTACCTCCCTGAAGACATGCCTCCCGCAGCATTAGTACATCCCTGTACGTCCAGGCAACAATCTTCATTTCCCCGCCGCACCGTGGGCAGACCAGCGGATTGATCTCATAAATCCTGCAAGCAGCATGGCCCAGATCGAAGCAACAGGGCATCCGGTCGTCTGCTCTTCACTCTCCCCTGTTTTTGGCTTATTTTTTGGCTCATCAGCACTCACCACGTTTTCACCGGTGACCGGCAACCCTGCCCTGTTTGTCACCTGTTCCCGCAGTGGTGCATTCGGTGCCAATACCCCATGGTAGCGATGCCGATGCCGCCGGGGTGGCGGTATCAGGAGGGCAATTCGGTCAAGAAACTCCGCCGGGGTCAGCCGCAACAGGGTTTGACCATCATATTGAGGCTTTCGTAGGCGGTAGATAAGCATCTCATCCTTCCCCTGCCAACAAAGCCGCTCACCTGCGAATATTGGTCGGGCGCAGTAACGAAACAGCCGCTCCAGCCCTTGCCGATCTGCCCCTTCTATTGTTACCTCTGCATTCAGTGAAAAGCCGCCTCCGTTCTGCCATGTCTGCATCTGTTCGGCATCGTCTGATGTGAGCAATCCACGCCGAACGAAGAGACGCAACACCCGTTTTCTGATCTTTTTCTGGGCTTGCTGGATAACTTCATCACTCAATCCAGTGGCTGCGTAGAACTGCAGTCTCTCTTCTGTTTGGGCGAAAAAGCCATCCATCATGCAGCTGTAAAAATGGAGGTGGGCATTGAGCGATGAGCCAAAACGGTGGATATAGGTGACTCCGCCGTATCTGGCCGCAGGTGGGGAATCGGGGCACTGCTCACGCAGGGTACGCTCTATAACCCGCAATCAAACAAAAGGGGACGGAGGGATTTAATTTTATACAAATGTAAACCAGCCATTTAGTCGGTACCCGAGTATAAATAAAAAGGATTTTGAACATACCAAGAAGAGCAAGAAACTAAGAGTTCTGGGCAGGGAGTTCTGGGGTCACAATACTTAACTTTTACCCTTCTGCTTATGCTCTGGACGGTGGTTAGCCTAATTAAGTATTGTGTCCCCGGATTTAAGTATTGTGTCCCCGGATTTATCGCGGATTTATGTCCCCGGATTTAAGTATTGTGTCCCCGGATTTATCGAAGTATTGTGTCCCCGGATTTATCGCGGATTTATGTCCCCGGATTTAAGTATTGTGTCCCCGGATTTCGTGTGTCCCCGGATTTCGTGCTGTCGTTACCTGTGGCGGCACCTTCTTTCCAGCGAGTGATCTGTTCAGCATAGTGTCCTTTCTGACGGCCGTACTCCGAAAGCTCATGCTCATTCAACGCAGCAGTTTCAATGACCACGGCTAACTTGTCTTTACCACTCCAGTTTTCTGGATTAGATGGATCTGCTGGCACTAACTTCCCCTCGTTCTGATACTTGTTTCTCCAACTATACAGGGTGGGCTCTGAAATACCGGCATCACGACTCACTTGAGCTACTGACATGGAGTTGGGTGGCATCATTTTCTGTACAATCTTCTCTTTGAACTCTTCGCTATATCGTGGCATCTCTTCATCACTTACCGCCCCCCTATGGGGTTAAATTTACTGATTCAAAACAGCGGACATGTATGCTGACACAGGGGGGACTCGATCCAGATGCCTTTGTTAACCACCTTCGCGGTCACAAAGGCCAACCTCATCCTATTGCACTGGGATCGGTGGATAAAATACGAGAGATGGCCAAACAGCTCAGTCAACGGTTCATCAAAGGGATGTGTGAATCGAGGGTGCTTTATAGCACTTAGTTTTTACATCCCTCTCAATCAATACCCCTCCCAGTCGTTCCTTGGGTGTGAGCCTGCTTATTCTGATTTCACTAATCCTGTCTTTCACCTCAAGATTCACTTCGCTTTTAACCTCTGTACTGCTTGGCTAAACCAAGAACGCCATATTGCATCCAC
>JBEVXT010000744.1:0-6779 GCA_040505955.1 Sedimenticola sp.
GCGATTTAGCGCCATTAGGCGACTTCCGGTTCTGGTTCGATTAAATCAACATTTCAACAGCTGTTCGATTATGTCCGAATTTAAATAATTAGGAACAATGCCCGGTGTAAACAGTTCAGAAACAGTCGTATAAAAAGAAGATGGTGAAGAAGGCACGAAAATAAAGGTATACCGGTCGTTTTAATTGAAATTATCAACGTTTTTACGTTGACGTCGAAAGTTGTTTACGTTGTTGCCACGACGTTGCCAACGTTGAACATCCGGTTCGTCACCGCTGGAATATCCGGATTTTAACTTTCGTTTTAATTAAGGACTTGTACAAGCATCTACACGGGACCTTCTTGACAAACATTCGAAATTTGACAATGCATATGCAAGCCGTTATTACCGCTTCGGACCCTGTTTCAAAAAGAACTCGGCGTAGCATTCAGGCCCCATCAAAGTTCAGCCCATCGGCATCGAGCAGCGTGAAAACAAGAAGCCACGCATACGCTTTGAAGAAGAACGAGGCCATACATAGAAAATTGGAGGACTGTGATAGAAGTTCGGTTAAAATCGAACAGAAGGCACATAATACTGTGTTATCGTTTCACCCGGCGATTTTTGAAATGTTCAAATCAGAGTTACACTCACAACTGCAAATAATAGGATGTGTGTGTGAATTAAATATACAGACAGATGCACATGGAAATCGCATTTCGTATACAGTCAAAATTGAAAATGATTGCGTAATAAATATATACAATACGACAAGCAGAGTGATGATTAACGGGGCAAACTCATATACATTTTTTAACAATTATGTAACAAGAGTGTTATCCAACATTGAACAAAATTCTAATTTGACATCTGCACAAGAAGAACTAAAACAAATTCTAGCAGCTATGGTTAAATATGCAGAAAACCAGAATAGCTCATCTGGACCTGGTGTCGACCGAAAGCAAAATTCAGCAATATTGGATAAAGAATGCATCCAGAATAATATACATGCACCTCGACAGCGAGGACAGAAGAAAGAAGTTGGCAACCACCCTAGATGCACAACTAAAGACAAAAATCAAAGTACTGAAAGAGATACAATCTGTCCAATATGTCATGAACCAGCACATGAACGTACGGTTGAATGCGGGGAATGTCGCGAGTGGTACCATTTCGCATGTGTTAACATAAATGATAGAATTACACAAGAGTTAAATGAGAATATCTTTGTATGTGACCTATGCACCCATAACCTTCTGTACCGTGTTGACAGCTTAGCCACTGTGCAAAATGCACACGCTTGTAGTACTACCCGGGAAAGTGTTGACAGTATAGCCACTGCGCACAATGCTACCAACGAACGTGTCACAGTGAATACGACTATCGGTCAAAACGTTCACACATACCGACCAGACACATCGAGAGTCGGGGATACCACAACTATCAATCAAAGCGACCACACACTTCAACCGGTCACACCAATGGCTGACTTAGGTTCTGCACAGCTCACAGGTCAAAATAGCCAGCAATTCAGAGTTTCCAGAACAAGCTTAGATTGTAACAGCACACCCCCCAAACGAGATAGTGTACCAATTGATCTTAAACCTCGAGAACCGCGCAATCAAAGTGTGGACAATGACAACACATCTCCTAAAACACTCAGGGATCAGTCACTTCTCGATGGTCAGGACTATATCGATCGTGCATTTGTTGACGCGCAAAAAGATCACCGCACTGTTACATTTGGTTGCGAGGGTAGTCAATCTAATCCAGGCGTGCATAATCAACCTACAAGTGAAAGTCATACATCTAACGCGAAGGGACGTAAACCTCAGGTGAAAGCAAAACCACGGTGTGAACCACAGGATAAAGCCTACATCCTACAATTGGAAAGCGAAAATGCACAGCTGAGATCGACACTTGAACTTATGAGAAAAGTGAAAGATCTGAACAGAACTGGTGAGGCACATAATCCAGCACCCGAACATACCGCGAATGGCTACCATCGGTCTCCCAGTCAAAATGAGAGTACTATCGAATATAGCCGCTGCCAACAACAGCTGAATACAAACACTAATACTCAGGCTGAGAACTGTTTCACTTCACATTCACTACATCCAAATTGCCCAGCAGCTGAACAGCGGCTGAACGAGATGAGATTTCGTACCATAGAGACTCAAATGCAGCAAAACATGTACCACATGCATGTACAGCAAACCCAACTTGCCTTACAATGTCAGTCGTATCATACACAAGCCATGCTCAACGCAGCCCACAATGTTCACGGTCTAACACCACATGGTACTATGATACACCACCCAGTACATCAACATATGTACCCACCCCCGCCCTACCCGCCTCCAACACCCATGCATAGTACATACGCATATGTACCCCCGATACCCACGCAGTATCCTAATCTTATTAACCCGACATATACCTCTGATATACATCACCCGAGTGCACAGCGTTACGCACCCATGATCCCGCAGACTGCACCAGCCCACAACATCCCCCACCCACTGCAGCCGCCTACGCATCACGGGGCACACCACGTAATGTCGCATGCTCCCCCTCAGGCACCAGTTATACCCACACTGCATAACCGCATGGACACACGGCACCGTGTAGCAGAGACAAATCGACATGCATATAATGTTACGCAATCACACGGCTCAAGACGGGCACAAGGGAAAAAAATAAAAACTGTTACTACTACCGCTAACCAGCCCGTCAACACGACTAGCAGTAATGTACATAGGCATACTGCAGACTCACATGGCATATATGTACAATCTTCAGGCACCAACTTAAACGTAGTGCAGAATACCCGAGATATAAATACATCTAAATCGGTGAGTGCTGTTAATTCGTGCACACCCAGTAATAGTCAGTGCGACAAATCCGAACATGATACTGTCACTGGAGCTCCTGCGGGTTTGTCCAAGACGAAATGCGGATTTAGTGGCACACTGACATCGAGTGAGAGCGTCATATGTGTCAACGAGTGCGAAGACCGGGAAAATGGCCAGAGCCATGAGCATGCCTCTGACAAGGAATCTACTGTAGTGCCTACTACTGCGGGTTCATCCGAGATGGTATGCAGATTTAGTGGTGACCCATCAAGTGAGAGCGTGATATCTGTCGACGAGTGCGATGACCGGGAAGGTGGCCGGTGCCCTGAGCGTGCCTCTGACAAGGAATCTGCGGTTCATTTTTTGTCGATACTCCCGCTGGAACACAAACCGCCGGAAGCAAACCTACTGGAAGAGAATTACACAAGACTATAAGTTTAGTGACTACAAACATAGAGGGTGCAAAAACAAACGCCTTATTCTTAAAACAATTAGAAAAATCATATGACATTATTTGTATACAGGAACACTGGCTGTATGAATGCCAGAAACATGAGCTAGAATCAATACTTATGGACAAATGCTGCTTCATTAGATGTAGTGATTCATATGATAATCTCACAGGGGATAGGTTACCACGAGGAAAAGCTGGGGTGGCAATTGCATGGCCGAAACAGTGGGCAAGTAAAGCTTCCAGTATGAACTGTGGCAACGAAAGAGTAATAGCCGTTGAAATTGAAGCCAATATCAAAATTCTTGTTGTTACTGTGTACATGCCAACCAACTACTCTACAGCTGAATCGTGTAATGAGTATTGCGAGTGCCTAGACATATTGCACGATATTTTGACGAAATTCAACTCAACACACCGAGTCATAATCGCTGGCGACTTCAACGGCACACTACTCCAACCGCGGGCGTACAACAAACATGACAAATTACTAACCAATTTCGTTAGTGAGCACGGTCTACATCACTACATGAATACGGATGAACCAACATTTGTGCAGCATTCGGGCGCCTCTACATCCCAAATAGACTATGTTATCTCTCAAGACGCAGACTTAATCTCGGAGTGTAATATCATTGAAAAGACCGGTGAGAATCTATCTAGTCATTTGGCCGTCTCAGCAAGCATAACCGCTAGTGTGGATGTTATATCTTCAAATACAAATTATCACACCTCAAAGAAGGCAGTTAAAAAATATCAGTGGCAAAATATAAACTCTGATAAATTTGAGTCAGTACTAACAACCGAAGTAGATTCTATATCCGCGTCGGCTCTCCAGTCCGCGGAAGACAAAATCGAGTTCGTGAATAATACACTTAACAAAGCAACAAAAGCTGCAGTACCTGCTAAACTCATCAAGATGAAAGGTCCCATGTGGAAGGCATCCCCTATGGTTCTAAAACTGTTAAGTCAATCACAACTTAAACACAAACAGTGGCTAGGTAGTGGAAAACAGGACAATACTCTGAAGCAAGAAAAAATATTAGCACAGCGCGAACTCCGGAGGCAAATAAGGCAAGAGCATTTTCTGGATCGACAGGATTTCTATTCCGAGCTAATGACAAATCCCTCTACTAAGATGTTCTACAGGCTAATCAACCGTAACAAACAAAGTAGTTCGAGATCCACTGTGTGTATCCATATGAATGGAGAGGACTACTACGCGCCAAGTGAACAAAGACAGTGCTTCACTGACTACTTTGAAGATTTGTCCGTCCCCAAAGACGACGGGTTCGACAGTGCGTACTTGGACATGATCAATATAAGGGAAACCCTCATCTCTCGGCTGTGTGATAACACTCGCACGGAACTTGAACCAATACAGGAGCAGGAGGTCCAAACAGCTTTGAAGAAGCTTAATACTGGAAAATCTGCAGATGAATTCGGGCTTGTAGCAGAGCAACTTAAAGCTAGCAAGGACATATTGACACCTATTATAACTGCCACGTTTAACCAATTCATCACCAACAAGTCCGTACCAAATAGCTTCAAGGGCGGTATTGTGACTCCAGTTCTGAAGAAAGGGAAAAATGCCACCGTGTTGGACAATTATAGAGGCATTACAGTCACTCCGATCCTCAGTAAACTATTCGAATACACCCTGCTACACAGACTATCTACAAGTCTAGATCAATCGCCACTCCAGTTTGGGTTTACGGAAGGATTGGCACCACTCATGGCAGCAATGCTAGTGTCCGAAGCTAGAGCGGAAGTGAAAGCTAACACAAAGGCGCCATTGTTTCTCGTTACACTGGACAGTCGAAAAGCATTTGACGTTGTAAGTCATGTCATACTATTGGATAAGCTATTCGAGTCAGGTGTGCAGCCAGCTCTATGGACCCTATTGAGAAACATGTATACTGGTCTAACATCCAGCGTGAAGTGGTTAGGTGAAATCGGACCAAAATTCGGCATTAACCAAGGTGTACGTCAGGGAGGCATTTTATCGACGTTCCTGTACAAGACATATGTTAACAATGTGCTAGTGGAATTGAAACAACAGAGACTTGGTTTGTCCATCGGTACCACGTATATTGGCTGTCCAACAGTAGCAGATGACATATGTCTTCTATCGGAAAGCAAAGATGAACTGCAATGCATGCTGGAAGTTGCCGTCAGGAATGCTCGTCAAGACCGAGTCACTATTCATCCCACAAAGACGAGCGCTATTGTGATCAATAAAACCAGTCGGTATAATAAATCAGATCTGGAATGGACACTTGGTGTTAACAAAGTAGCCCCCTCACCCAAAGCTACCCACCTCGGAATATTTCGTGCAGAATCTAAAGAAAATGAAATAAACATCGAACATAGGCTCAGTCTGGCTAGAAGGACTATGTACTCACTTATAAATACCGGATTTCACGGCTCAAATGGACTCAATCCGTCAGTGTCATTGAAAATATACCAATGTTACGTGCTTCCACGATTATTATACGGTCTAGAGGTACTCCCATTAACCTTAACTCAAACTTCGATTTTAGCGCGATTTCACACACAAGTTTATCGCAAGATACAATCTCTGCCCGAGAGGACTGCTACCGGCATAGTGTATCTGTTACTCGGAGCCTTACCAATAGAAGCTGAACTTCATCGGCGTCAGTTGAGCTTCCTCTACAACGTACTCGCGTGTGAAAACGATACAATCCAAAGTTTGACAAAAAGACAAATTGCCGTAAATCTGGATAATCATCTCAGTTTCTACAGTAAAGTCTCGGACGTCTTAGAATTGTACAATCTCCCAAGTATCTCATTCCTATTGGACAATCCGATTAGCAAACTCAAATGGAAAACACAAGTGCGAAATGCCGTGAGCAACTACTGGACAGATAAGTTTAACAGCGAAATAGCAGATAAATCAACACTCAAATACCTCGACAAATCAGAGCTGAAAATCGGCGTGACTCACCCAGTATGGCGCTCACTACACTCTACGGTTGCTGAGGTGAAGAAAGGGATTACGAAATGCCGAATATTGACAGGCACCTACATGCTGCAAGCGACCAAGCACAGATTCAACCATCAGGAGGCCCCACTGTGCAAAGCTTGCGCGATGGAGAACGAAGATATCATCCATATGCTCACCAGTTGCCCGGCTCTGCACTACGTCCGGAAGACGGAGTTCGCCAAGCTGAAAGAGTGTGTCATCTCCATTATTGGCCCTGACGAATGGCAGATCAACTTCTCCGACAAGATCTCCATCACCAAACTCATCATAGACTGTACCAACTTCAAACACCTATTCTCCCGTCAATCGGACATCGATCGGATAACTCGTGTCTCAACGGATCTGTGCCATAAGCTACATATAAAGAGAACACTCCTGCTGCAGTAGCTCGCTGCTAATATAGACAGCCGCACAATATTAAGACATTAGTGACATGTACTGTACATAGTTGTATATAAATAGGGGTTCTGACATGGGTGATGGTTCC
>JBEVXT010000745.1:0-4611 GCA_040505955.1 Sedimenticola sp.
CACAAGTACAATCAGGTCTGTGAGTCAAAAGAGAGTTACTACGGGTTTAATGAAGAGTTAAAGAAAAAAGGTCAGCAGGAGTGGCAGAGAAGGCAGGCTTATCGCGCGGTCGCTATCTATTATCAAATGCTTGAAGATGAGAGTGAGAAGTGCGTACCTGAAGTGAGTATGAGTGAGAACCCTGTGCCGTTCTTGCGTAGCGGCCACAATGAGTACTCTGGTTCAACAGTGGTGCAAGAGACGCCGCCTCAAGCATATATGAGGAGGGAGGTCGCCACCCCGGCGGTTTCGGCTCCCTGTCATCCAGACGGATCAATCCAGCACTCTGAAAATTCATGTGATAGCACTCCGGTCAACTACGAGGTGACAGCCACGGGGCAGAGCTGGGTATGGGTATATGATGCCCTTGAGTCTGCCATCAAGGTCAGGCACTACTCAGGGAAGACGTTGAAGTCATACCGTGGATGGGTAAGAAATCTGCAGGGTTACACAAAGAGCATGGACGCCAGGCAGCTTGAGGTGGCACACGTGAAGGATTTCTTGAGCTATCTTACCGTCGAACGCCAGGTTTCTGCATCAAGTCAAAATCAAGCTTTTAATGCGCTGCTTTTTCTCTTTCGCCATGTGCTGGGTCGTGAGTTCGGCAAAGTGGATGGCGTGGTTCGGGCAAAGCGCAGGCCTTACATTCCAATGGTTCTCTCCCGGGGGGAGGTTGATGCTGTCATCCAAAAGCTGGATTGTCCTTATGATCTGGTTGTAAAGCTGCTTTATGGTTGTGGCTTGCGCATGTTCGAGTGTCTGAAGTTGAGGGTTCAGGATATTAACTTTGATATGGGTACAGTGACTGTTCATGACGGCAAGGGCAAAAAGGATCGTAATCTGCCGCTACCGGAATCACTTGTAAATGAGCTGAGGGTGCAGATTGACAGAGTGGCCGATCTCCATAAGCAGGATCTGAACGAGGGGTTCGCCGGTGTTTTTCTTCCCGGCGCTTTGGCAACGAAATATCGTGGTGCTGCCAAAGAGTTTTACTGGCAATGGCTTTTTCCCGCCAAAACGTTAACCCTGGTGGAGAAGGAGCGGGCAAAGAGGCGCTATCATCTCCATGAGTCTCATGTGAGCAAGGCAATAAAAAAGGCCGTTTCCCGGGCATGCATTCCCAAAAAGGTTACCGCTCACACCTTTCGCCACAGTTATGCCAGTCACCTTCTGATGGCAGGTTACGATATCCGCACTATCCAGGAGCTTTTGGGCCACAGCGATGTGCGTACAACGATGATCTATACGCATACCATACCTGCTCAGGCGCCCAGGGAGAGGGCGAGTCCATTGGATATAAGTATAGCCTGAGCGTATTTCTGACTATTGTGGTCGGGCAGAGGGAGGGTAACGAGTCATAGCTTCGCCGCCATATGCAAAAAGTTTTCAAGGCGTTGGGGATTTGCTTTTCCCTCTTTTACCGCAGCCACCAGGGCGCATCCGGGATCATCACGGTGGCTGCAGTTGCTGAATTTGCAGTGGCCAAAGAACTCCCGCAGATCCCTGAAACCCATCTCCAGCTTCTCCCGGCTCAGTTCGCCGAGGCGGAAGCTGCGTACTCCGGGTGAGTCAATAAGTCGTCCACCACAGGGCAGGGTGTAGAGTGTGGTGGCGGAGGTGGTGTGTTTACCAAGGCCTGAGGCTTCTGAAAGCCGTCCCACCTGTATATCAAGGTTGGGCAGCAGTGTATTGATCAGGGATGATTTTCCCACGCCCGACTGCCCCACCAGGATACTGGTCTGATCCTGCAGTTGCTCCCGCAGGGGATCAAGGCCGTGCTCATACTTGGCGCTGATCTCCATCAGGGGGTAGCTGATGGCTCTGTAGTGGCCAAACTCCTTGGCAAAAGCGGCGTGAGCGTTATCGTCCAGCAGGTCGCTCTTGTTGAGTGCAATCAGTGGCACTACGCCGATAGTTTCCGCCGCTACAAGGTATTGATCCACCAGGTAGGTGGAAGGGGTGGGTTCAGGGGCCAGTACAATCACCAGTCGTGTGATGTTAGCCGCCAGGGCGCGTGCCTCTCCTCCGTAGTTGGGGCGCACCAGAACGCTATCGCGTTCGAGTATCGCGGTTACCACCCCCTCTCCGGTGGTGGTGGGTTGCCACGCCACCCGGTCACCGCACACCACCTGGCCGATATTCTGCCGCGACAGGCAGTGATGGAATAGCCCTTGATTGTCCGATATCGCCAGGTTCTGACCATGGCGGGTGATTACTAGCCCCTCTCGCGGCTCACTGTCGCTGCACCCGGCCAGGGCCTCCCCTGCGCGCGCCTCAACTCTCTCCCGGCGTCGCTCCTGGATCGCCTGGATGCGCTCCTTCTGGCGTTGGGTCAGTCTGCGCTTGGCCATGCTGTAGGGTGGAGGGTTATTTGAATTTGTAAAATTGCTGGTTGAGGTATTCGGCGGTGTCTCCCACCTCATCATCAAACCAGCCGAGGCCCTGCATCACTTGGCAGTGGTGAACCTGGGTGGTGAGCCTGGAGCGGCTGTTGACCTTTCTATCGGCACTGGTGTAGAGATCGTCCTGATGGCACTCGGTGCAGTGTTCCTCCAGCAGCTCTTTACCTGCGGCTGTGTCAAAGGCCACCGCCGGGAGGGTGGTGATAAGGGTGATGAGAAAAAAAAGGGTGGTTGAAATTGATTTCATTCGGGTACTTCTCCAAGAAATAGGCTTATTGGACTATTTTAGCCGATAGATTCGCCACCCGCACAGAAGCCGGTGGGTGGCTGTCATGGAATGCTGAATAAAGTGGGTCGGGTGTCAGTGTGCTGGCATTCTCACGGTAGAGTTTGACCAGGGCTCTGATCATCGGTTCCGCTCCCGCCTGTTCAACGGCAAAATCGTCAGCCTCAAACTCATGTTTGCGGGACATCATGGCCATCAACGGTTCAAGGAACTGGGTGAATACCGGGATCACCAGCATAAACAGTAACAGTGCAAGGGCGTTGGAATCTCCATTGACGCCAAGGGCGCTGTAGAACCAGGGCTGCTCCGCCATCCAGCCGAGGAGTGCCAGACCCGCCAGGGTCATGGCCGCTGTCAGCACCAGATGTTTGATTATATGACGGCGTTTGAAGTGTCCCAGTTCGTGGGCCAGTACCGCCTCCATCTCATCAACTTCCAGGCTCTCCGCCAGGGTGTCGTAGAAGACCACCCGCTTGTTGCGGCCGAAACCGGTGAAGTAGGCGTTTCCGTGGCCGGAACGCTTGGAGCCGTCCATGATAAAAATACCGTTGCCGGAGAAACCGCAGCGCTTCAGCAGGCCTACTATCCGATCTTTCAGCTCACCCTCCTCAAGGGGGATGAACTTGTTGAACAGTGGGGCGATCAGCGTCGGAAAGATCCAGGTCATCAGCAGCATAAAGCCGATCAACAGCGCCCAGGCGGCAAACCACCAGTAGTCACCCGCCCCATCCATCAGCCAGAGAATGGCCCACAGCAGAGGGACACCAATCAGCAGCGACAACATCATCTGCAGCAGCATATCGAGCAGATAGCGCTTCGCTGTCGTCTTGTTGAAGCCGAAGCGCTCCTCTAGTACAAAAGTGCTGTAGAGTGAGAAGGGCAGCTCAAGCAGGCCGGAGACTAGAGAGAGGGAGAGAATAAGCCCGATACCGGTCAAGACAGTATCCAGTGAAGTCCGCAGCCATAGCTGGTTGAGCAGGTCGATACCGCCGCCCAGTGTCCAGATCAGCAGCAGCAGAGTGCCGTAGACCAGCTCAATGCGCCCCAGCGAACTCTTCGCCAGGGTGTAATCCGCCGCTTTCTGATGCTGAGCAAGATCGATCTGACCGGCAAAGGCTGCCGGTACTCCGCTGCGGTGGGTGCGAATGTTGTGACGATGCCGCTGCAGCAGCCACAACTGGGTGACCAGCCCTGCAGACAGGGTGATAAGGAAAATAAGTGTGAAAGTATGCATGGAAGAGAGGATACAGGGTTGCCTCCGCCTCTGCTAGAATCGAACCTGATTTCAACCGTTAACACAGTAAGGATAACTTATGGCCCAAGCTCCAGATAATCTGATATGGATCGATCTCGAAATGACAGGGCTCGATACCTGGAACGACAGGATCATTGAGATCGCCACGGTGGTTACCGACGGTAAACTCAATATTCTTGCAGAAGGGCCGATGATCGCCATCCACCAGCCCGATGAAGTGATGGCAGCGATGGATGAGTGGAACACCAATCAGCACGGTGGCTCGGGTCTGGTCAAACGGGTCAGAGTAAGCAGTGTCACCGAGGCGGAGGCTGAGCAGGCAACCCTCACTTTTTTGCGGGAGTACGTTCCTGAGGGCGCTTCCCCCATGTGCGGCAACAGCATCTGCCAGGATCGCCGCTTTCTCGCCCGCTGCATGCCGGAACTGGAGGAGTACTTCCACTACCGCAACCTGGATGTAAGTACCCTGAAAGAGCTGGCATCCCGCTGGGCGCCGACGATTGCACAGGGGGTGGAGAAGAAGAGCAAACATCTGGCGCTGGACGATGTGAAAGACTCTATCGACGAGATGATTCACTATCGCAAAAATTTTTTACGCTTGCCCTGAGTTGATCGGCGTTGCAAAACAG
>JBEVXT010000746.1:0-7982 GCA_040505955.1 Sedimenticola sp.
CCAGATTTGATGCGAGACTGGCCTTCCCTGCTTCGCCATGCTGGAGGATCAACATCACTTTAGCCGCTAGCCGCGACTCTAGCCGCGACTCTAGCCGCGACTCTAGCCGCGACTCAGGCTGTGTGTGGTCTGTTGCATCTTGAATGGTCAGAGACTGGGATAGCGGCACGGTAAACCGCAACCGTGTACCGATTTCGACAATTTCTGGGGCTGGTAGTCCCTGCTCCTCAGCATCCCGGAATATGCGCCGTACGCCGCTGCCCCATTGCTCGATCAGCTTCAGTTCACGAAAGATCCGAGCGATGACGTGGTTCCGAATCTTGGAAATGCCTTGCCGCATATCGTCAATGGTCATACCGGGCAACAGGATGCCGGGGTTTTCGATCTCGATGCGGTCATCAAAAAATGCGATGCGGGTAGGCGCACCGCGCTGGGAGTAGTCGGCGTGGACCAGAGCATTGATCACTACCTCACGCAGTATCCCCAGTGGGATGCTCCAGACATCCCGGCGCCGGGTTTCGGTGAAGTCAGCGCCACGCATGGCATGTTTCTTGAGAAAGAGCATGATGCTGTCCACGGCTTGGGGCAGGGGTTCATCGAGTTCGATGTGGTCGAATATCTCGGCCTTGTCACGGCCAACGAAACGCCCGCATTGTACCCATGCATCAGGGAAATGCCGCGTCCGTTCTTTGCCAAAGAGCAGTATGGCGCCTTTGGTCGGCACCAGCCGCCCTTGTTCGCGGGTCAGCAGTCGCAGGGTAAGTAATTCCTTTTCGCCCAGCTCGTGCTGACTGTCGAACAGCGCCTTGACTGCAGGAAGGTCGAGGTCTTCGGCGGACAACTCCGCCATGGGCAATTCGTCAAAGGCAATACCCTCGGCAGAGCGGCGAAGCTCGGCAATCAGTTCCCGGTCAGCTTGCCGGTTGCTGGAACCAAGCCGTACATAGACGCCGCTCTCCGGGCCTTCGGCTTTGAGATAATGGGGCCGCAAGCCGCTCAGAAAAACCTCCACCACCAGCAATGTCTTGCCCTCGACGGTGATCATCTCGACATCCGGCACCAGACGTGGGCCGATCGAATCGGCAATCAAACTGCATAGCCGCTCTTCTTCGTCCAAAGGTTGCTCAATTCCCAGTGGTTGCCGTGTCGAATCCTCTATACCGACAACCACCATGCCGCCTGCGGTATTGGCGAAGGCCACGAGGGTTTTAAGCAGGTTCTTCGGTGACGATAAGTCCTGTTTGAACTCGAGTGTTTTTCCTTCCTGACATTCAAGAAGTGCCGTGATATTCATTTCAGTTGGCAATTCCCCGCTTTCAGTGAACGAATTAATCCGACCAGCATTAGATCAATCCTAATATCTCTTCCGTTTTCTCCTGCATCAGTACTACATTACCTCGTGACTCAACATTTAGACGCACTAACGGTTCCGTATTGGAACAACGCAGGTTAAACCGCCAACCATCAAATTCCATACTGATGCCATCGGTCTCATCAATGCCATGAGCCTTATCTTCATAGAATGATCTGACACGGGTAATTGCTGCTTCAGCGTTATCCAGTCGCCTATTGATCTCCCCTGACGATGGATAGGCTTTTATCTGTTCTGCGACAAATCCTGATAACTTTTTGCCGTCCTTAGAGAGGAGGCTGGTCACGAGGAGCCAGGGAATCATACCGCTGTCACAATAGGCACAATCGTGAAAATAGTGGTGGGCACTCATCTCTCCACCATAGATGGCATCCTCAGCCCTCATTCTCTCCTTGATAAAGGCATGCCCCGTCTTGCTTTGGATCGGCTTTCCACCCGCCTTGGTTACAATATCAATCGTGTTCCAGGTCAGGCGTGGGTCATGGATGATTTTACTTCCAGGATTCTTCTCAAGAAGAGTTTCAGCCAGCAATCCTACAATGTAATAACCCTCGATGAACTTCCCTTTCTCATCGAATAGGAAGCAACGATCAAAATCTCCGTCCCAGGCAATGCCCATATCCGCTTTATTCCTTAAAACAGCATCAATGGTGTCCTGTCGCCTCTCGGGCAGTAGTGGATTGGGAATGCCATTAGGGAAGTTACCGTCCGGCTCGTGATGCAGCTTGATAAATTCTACTGGCACATTGGCCGCTTCGAATTGTTTTTCGATGGCATCAACCACATGACCAGCGGCGCCATTCCCTGAATTCATAATCAGTTTCATCGGTTTCAGACTGCTTATGTCGATGTAACTGAGCAGGTGATCAACGTAGGCGTCTAGTGTAGATCGCTGCGTGAGCGTGCCTTTGCGCTTTACTTCAGTAAATGGGGCTTCTTCTGCCAATTTTTTGATTTCATCTAGTCCAGAATCACCACTGATGGGCTTAGCTCCCTCGCGCACCAACTTCATTCCGTTGTAATCCATGGGGTTGTGGCTGGCGGTTACTTCAACTCCACCATCCACTTGCAGATGCCAAGTGGCAAAGTAGATCTCCTCAGTACCTGTCATTCCTAGGTCGATGACATCAACACCGGCATCCATCAAGCCCTTCGCCAGGGCCAATTTTAGCGATTCACTGGTCAGGCGGACATCACCACCAACGACAACCGATCGGGGCTTAAGATAATCGCCATAGGCACGTCCAATACGATAGGCAATCTCATCATTCAGTTCATCACCGAGATGACCGCGGATGTCATAGGCTTTGAAGCAGGTGAGGGATGACATGCTATTCTCCTGCACGACCGTACTGGTCTTCTAGCCTGACGATATCGTCCTCACCCAGATAGGAGCCCGATTGCACTTCAATCATCTCCAGCGGGATCTTCCCAGGATTTTTCAGAGCATGAACCACACCAACAGGAATATAGGTTGACTCATTCTCGGTCAACAGGAAAACATCCTCTCCTTTGGTGACCTTTGCGGTTCCGGATACCACAATCCAGTGTTCTGAGCGGTGATGATGAACTTGGACAGAGAGTTTGGCACCGGAATTAACCATGATGCGCTTGACTTGGTATCGCCTGCCAATATCAATCGCATCATAATGGCCCCACGGGCGGTAGACCTCGCGGTGGTTCTTTATTTCACAACGGCCATCGGCCTTTAGTCTCTCTACTACCTTCTTAACATCTTGTGCTTTTTCCTTGCTTGCTACCAAAACTGCATCCTTGGTCTCAACGATCACCACATCGTCCAAGCCAATGGCGGCAATCAGCTTGCTCTCCGCATGAACTAAGCTGTTATGAGTATCCTGAAGGATAACGTCTCCTCGGTAGGCATTACCTTGATCATCCTTTTGGTCCTGTTCCCAGAGGGCTGACCAACTCCCAATATCACTCCAACCCGCATTCAGCGTAACAACTGCCGCGTCCTTAGTCTTTTCCATAACAGCATAATCGATGGAGTCAGAGGGACAAGCCTCAAAAGGGCTATAATCGACCCGGAAAAAGTCTGTATCTTGCGTGGCGCCTTTAATCGCTTCCTTGCATGCAGTTACGATATCCGGCCTAAACTTCTCAAGCTCCTCGATATAGCGGCTTGCCCTGAATAGAAACATTCCACTGTTCCAGTAATATTCACCACTCGCCTTATACTTCTCTGCGGCGTCCAGATCAGGCTTTTCCACGAATGCAGCCACTTGAAAACCAGACTGTTTCAGTGTCTCGCCTCTATGAATATAGCCATACCCGGTCTCAGGCGCAGTAGGCACAATGCCGAATGCAACCAATCGTCCATCTGATGCATGGGCCTTGGCGTCATTAATGGCCCGACTAAATGCCTCAGTGTCACTAATAAGATGGTCAGCTGCCAGTACCAACAGAAGTGGGTCATGACCATCATCCAGCAACTTGAGCGTAGCTAAAGCAATTGCAGGTGCAGTATTTCGACCTACCGGTTCTAAAATAATGGAATCATATTGAGTTCCAATATCACGCAACTGCTCGGCTACTATAAACCGATGATCCTCATTGCATAGGATCATCGGTTTTGCACGGTCAGTACCGGTTAGGCGCTTGATTGTTTCCTGAAACAGTGAACGTTCCCCCATCAGTTTTAAAAACTGCTTGGGGAATAGTTCGCGAGAGAGTGGCCACAGTCTGGTACCAGATCCCCCAGCCATGATTACAGGTAATAATTCACCATTTTCCATTACATCTTTTCCTTAGGATCCATTCCAGGTCTCGGTATAGTGATCCAGATAGTCAATAACATGATATTTCAATCTGGCACTGCGCCACCTGAGAGTATAACGGGGATCAGCATGGATTGACCCCTCCCTATTGTTGAATCAGCTTCAAACACCCTTGTCTGAACAACCTCAATATCATCATTATATTCCAGAGAAAGACTCAACCTCAGCAACTGCCCTACATACCTGATTCCGTAGGTACCTTTCATGACCACCTCATAACCTCCACAAAGGAATACCTGCAGCAGAAAAATCCTGCCGATTAAGCACTGACTTCACATCGATTACCAAACCATTACCCACCAGTTTCTCTTTGAAGTTCTCAACCGAAAGGCCACAAAAGGCCTTGTGCGCAACGGCCAGAATAATTGCCTGTGCCTTGGGCAACTGATCCCAAGCCAGCAAATCGACACCGCACTCGTCTCTTGCTGCGTCCTTGTCAGCTTCCGGATCATGAATCTGCACCTCGATGCCGTAGCTGCGCAACTCATCAATCACGTCAATCACCCGCGAGTTGCGCAGATCGGGGCAATCCTCTTTGAAGGTTAGCCCCAACACCGTCACCTTGGCACCTTTGATAGCACCGCCATTGGCGATCATATGCTTGATGGTGCGTTCGGCCACGAAGCGACCCATATCATCATTGATACGACGCCCGGCCAGGATGACCTGTGGATGCAATCCCAGCATCTCAGCCTTGAAGGTCAAATAGTAAGGGTCAACGCCAATGCAGTGCCCCCCCACCAAACCGGGGCGAAAAGGTAGAAAGTTCCACTTGCTCCCTGCGGCCTCCAGCACCTCGAGCGTATCAATGTCCATACGGTCGAAAATAATTGCCAGTTCATTCATCAGGGCGATGTTAAGATCGCGTTGCGTGTTTTCAATAACCTTGGCGGCCTCTGCAACCTTGATGCTGGATGCTGGGTGGACACCCGCTTCGACCACCGACTCATACAGAACGGTAACTTTCTCCAGGGTATCAGCGTCATCGCCTGAAACTACCTTAACTACAGTCTCCAGTCGGTTGACTCTGTCCCCAGGATTGATGCGTTCCGGGGAATAGCCCACATGAAAATCCTGCATCCACTTCATACCCGACTGGGCTTCCAACTCAGGAATACAGACTTCCTCTGTGGCACCAGGGTAGACCGTGGACTCGAATACCACGACAGCACCACGCTTCATATACCTGCCGGCGGTACTGCTGGCGTCGATCAAGGGGCGTAGATCAGGGCGACGAGCACTGTCGATAGGCGTCGGCACCGCCACCACCAGAAAATCGGCCTCCGCCAGAAGGGAGGGATCAGTAGTGAAAGTCAACTGGGTAGCAGAACGCAAATCCTGCTCACTTACCTCGCCTGCCGGGTCGTAATAACTGCGGTAGTTATCGACTTTTCTTGTGTCCAGATCAAATCCGATGGTCTTGTTTTTCCTGCCAAAGGCTACCGCAAGTGGCAAACCCACATAACCCAAACCGATGACGGCTATTGTCACCATCGTAATAATTCCTCGAAATCTACCCTTAACAAATATTTGCCCGGTAAATCCGCATCCGCACTTACCTCTTTTCCCTGAGATGCTTTACCACCAATTGACAAATTACCCACACCCGACACTCCAAAAGAACCATAAACCACTGTACAGATGAAACTATCCAACACTACCCGGCATCCTCTCTTTGAACTCCACTACTGACCTCTTGCTTGAGCAGTTCAATTTCACTTCTCAGTTGCTCGTACTCCTGCATTTTGCATCGTAAAAAAGTAATTGTCAGTTTGCTCTTCTCATCCACTCCCTTGGGGGTCAGTAGATAGGCATACGCCATTTTATTTTTACTGCGGCGAAAATTATTGGCTTTAACCCACCCTTTTTCCATCAACTTCTTCAAACAGTAGTTGAGCTTCCCAAGGCTCATTCCAGTCTCTTTGGCATGCTGCCTTTGGGTGTAGCCTGGGTTCTTCTCCAAGCTACGTAGGAGATTTAAATCGTCGCCTTTCACAAGGTAGGATATTCAGTTTGTCCTAATTCGGCATATACACATACTTCAACCTGATTACCCTCGAAGCTCAGCCACTGCATGGAAGAAAAAGAGTCAATGTTGGCCGCAAATAAACGTGTATGAACGCAAATATTTGAAACTGGCTCTATAAAACAGTCCTGAAGTCGAGTGTAGGAGCGAACTTGTTCGTGAAGAGCGCGTTTTGGAGTCCATCGCGAACAAGTTCGCTCCTACAAATGCAAAGCGTCAGGACATGCTCCTGGTTATTAGGGATCAATGCTCAAGCAATATACCAGTGGAGAGCCATATTCGCGTTTATTCGTGTTCATTTCTGGCTGAGTTTCAGGGGTAATCAGGTACTTTAAAAGAGCTTCTGTGAACAAGCCTTGACCAATTGTGCTGTTTCCGAAACATGCTAAACCGCGAGGTCAATATCAACCAACAGCACTCCATCAGCTAAACTTGCCGTAGATATTGCCATCGCTTGGAGCAAAAGAAGGGCTGATTAAGTTATGCCATGGATTCCATGGAGTTTGAGCTGATATTGGGCGTTTTACCAGCCCTGTACCTGTATGGCCTGCAACGCTACCGCCCTATCGTGCTGCTTATGCGGCACAATATAAAGAAGGAATTTGGCACAGACGACTGTAACACAAACCACATTCTGTTCACATAATGAACACGAACAGAAACATCACAAAACAACGGGTAACTGACAATGATTCAGATTTTTTTTACTGATGCAGTAGGGAGGGTTACCCGCCGCTCTCCACCAAGCAGGCTAAGCAGTAAAATGACTCGCTCTTCCGAGCTTTTTGCCTGGAACATTGCGGTGCATCCGGCAAAGGGGCCATCCTCAATACAAACCTGCTGCCCAGGCGTAAAATCATCCAGCACTTGAGGTAACACACCCTTATCATCAACCTGCTCTATCAGTGCACGCATAACAGGCTGAGGCACAGCATTTATCCTGCTACCAAAGCGAACCAGTTTCGAAACACCCCGGGTAGACCTGATGGGTCCGATGTTGGTGTGTCCCAGATCCAAACTTACAAAGAGGTAACCAGGAAAAAGCGCCTCTACCGATAGGTAGCGACGGCGTCTGCGTGTACGCCACTTACTACATTTTGGAAAAAAGCATCGGTAACCCTGATGACCAAGATTTTCGTAAGCCACCAGTTCTTGACTGGGTTTAGTCTGCACTGCATACCATCGATCCATCACTGGCTCCCGATCCTTCACCCGACATACCTCGTACCGTTGTTCAACCATTGAACAAACTATAGGTTAGCACAATATACAGTAAAGAGAAAAATTATTCCCAACCGGAGTACGCTAACAACCAAGCAGCACTGAGATCAGAGAAGAACAGCTAATATTCAACGAATGTTAGCTGTATTCAGCACCATTAACCTGATAATAATCCACATACCACTTAACAAACTGGGCCACACCATCACCCACCGCAGTGTTTGGCTTGTAGTCGAAATCCCTCACCAAATCAGAAACATCCGCATAGGTATCCGGCACATCACCCGGCTGTAGGGGCAGCATCTCTTTCTCCGCCTCAACACCCAGGTTCTCCTCGATTGCCCTGATGTAGTCCATCAGCTCAACCGGCTGGTTATTACCTATGTTATAGACCCGCCAAGGTGCTCTGCTTGTTCCTGGATCCGGTTGCCTGGAATCCCAGTCAGGATTCCCTTCTGCCGGCCTGTCGAGAACCTTGATCACCCCTTCAACGATATCGTCAATATAGGTGAAGTCTCTACGGTGCTTGCCATAGTTGAACACCTTGATCGGCTCTCCAGCCAGC
>JBEVXT010000747.1:0-3636 GCA_040505955.1 Sedimenticola sp.
GTACACTGTAAATGCAGCCGTAATCTTCATGAAACATTACAAAACAGCCGTATTTAGGCTTTTATGTGTTGGGGAAACCCGGATATAGCCGTTTAAATTCCATCCTTTTCACTCAATCAATAACCGATTTCTCTCAATCAATAACCGATCTAATGTGTTTTTGCATATTTGGATGTCTAAATCATCCATTTTTGAAGTGCCACGGTTATTGAAACACTTGTTTTTTATTTGAGCGCGTAATTGATAAATCTTCAAAGTTAACCACTCTTTTCTCTCTTTGTCTTCAGCTTTTTTAATATATCTCCCCATATACTTAGGCGTAAAATACTGTGTTTTTCTAACCTCATTATCCTCTGAAAATTTTGGCAAAACTTTTTTTTGCAATCCTAATGCGTCAAAAAAAATATCATTTTTCCCGCTATCTATCTCTTTTTTGAATTTTTTATCGATTTCCATGACTTGTAGTAAAAAATAAAAAATATTGCTGGTGTGTCTTCTATCAGGACCATTAATGATAGATATATCGTCAACATATACGTATTTTCCACTATCATTTGCTTTGACAGTGTGCCCATGATCAACCAGCCACTTTTTATATTCGCAATCTTCTTTAGACGCAAATTCAATCGTATATTTACGATTCGGATTCCACTTTTCTGCATTTGTTTTCGTGAATTTCGCGGATAATTTTTTTAAGTCTGAAATATTCATTATGTCCTCACTATTTTTCTCTGAGTAAAACGTGGCTCATGCTTTATCGAATAAGTCGGGGCCATAGGGTCGTATATGACCTCGTTTCCCTTAGCGACTAAAATAATCTCCTTCGATGTCAATCGAGCACCCTTTGACGCCGTCTTCCAGTTACTTTTTCCCGTGTGCTTAAATGCGTACATCCTTTTACCACCAATTGCTCCGTAAGAAAAATTCCCCTCTTTTTCCCAGCCTCCTAAATTAGAACCTAATCTTATTTGGCTGATATCTTTAGCGGTTATCGAATCAGTGTCAGAATATAATAACCCACCACATTGACAAGCCGCTACCCATAAATATGCCCGGACAAATTTTGCGGGTGCTGCACCCGCGCCGCCGAACATATACATACCCCGGTATAAGTAATATCCGTTATTGAATCATCTATTGTGACCTCTCTTTGACACGCTGAATTAGAGAACGACTCTTACTAGAATAGTGACTGAACGAAAACCCTGAAAGCCTTTAACAACGGGCCATTCGGGTCATTCTAAGAAATGAAAATTTTGACAAAAGTACAATAATCGACCCATTTGCCCTCAATTTGGTAGATATTGCAAAAAGTCTCTAAAATCTTCGCCCCGTGAAATCCCCCGCTATCCTTTACCATGCAAGGGATAGCAGGGTTTCCGTTCGGGCACTATATAATCTAATCTTTCACTTCGAGGAATATTATATATGAAGGAGCCTGCTTGTGGTTTAAGTGAGTCTTCGACCTCGTGATTGAAGCTTTGTTGTGTATTTTGATAATCCCTCGCTGCCAGCCATGGAGAGCGAAGCGAAGGCTGGTAATCCCCGGTAGCCGTGAGGCCGCACTGCTTACCCGTCGTGCGCGCAGCGCGCCAGAGGGGAAGCAAAGTAGGCATCCGAACACGGCGTCCAGTCATTGGGAACTGACTGCGAAGCGGTAACGAGCTTGCGATGTTATCGTGTGACTGGCATGGTAGTCAGCTAGCTGGTGCAAGTCCAGCCATGGCCCTTGGGAGAAGGGAACATGTAGGTGAAGGCAAGGGTGCCCGAAGAAACTCCCCCTGTATCTCAGGAAGAGGAAATCGGCTTGGAAGCTGCCGGACGGGAGCCAATGAGGGATCTGAAGGAAGCCGGAGTCCAAAATTGCCACTTGAACGAGAGTGAACCTTTGGTAGGCGTCTGCGGTGGGCGAGGTGCCGATGGCCACCGAAGCCCAGAATTCTCTCCGTAACCGGTTAGGCGTATAGAAGGCAGGTGGGCAATGAAACAGGAGACTACCTTACCCAGTGAAGGGCCGTTGATCCCGGGTCGCTGTAACTACGACAGCTTAAGCCCTAAGCTGAAGTTCCTTTGATAATCATTCTCATAAACAAATCAACTAACTGAAACCCATGTACCTGGTACCTCAGAGTATCGTCGTTATCATCTGCACGATACCCTTCTGCAAAAAGCGATCAAGAAGGCGGTACGGGAGTCGGCGATTCCCAAGCGAGCATCTGCCCACACCTTGAGGCACAGCTATGCCAGCCATCTCTTGCAGGCGAACTACGATATTCGCACGATCCAGGAACTTCTGGGGCACAGCGACGTGAGGACAACGATGATCTATACGCACACGGTCAAGAGCAACACGAACAAGGAGGCGAAGAGTCCACTGGACTTTTAAGATCAGCCCAGACTTCCTGTTGTAGCTTAAATTTGGCTTTGAGTGCCCTGGTGCTTCTCTTTGTTCCTACGGCAACTTCAATTCCACCAGATGGTACCGGTTTGGGGATGCCGGACAGCTACGGACTGATACGGCGATACGCTGGTAACATCACCGCCGAGTCCACATTGAGAGAAGGAAGCATCTTTTCGGTATGGCTTCTCCAAGAGCCGATGCTGCTTGAGGATGAAGTGACCGCTGTTTCAGGACAACCCCACTGCACAGACTATTGATAAGCTACGAAAAACCTCTGCAAAGAGCCAATAATCGGTCTATTCTTAGGCTACTGTTCAACATCCGTAAAGAGGCGCCCCATGAAGGGACTGGTTTTTACAGAGTACATGGAGTTCGTTGAGGAGATCTTCTCTGCTGATATTGTGGATGAGATGATCGAGGTGGCTGAACTCCCTTCTCAGGGTGCCTACACAGCGGTTGGCACCTATCAACATGTTGAATTGCTGGCTCTGGTTACCTCTCTCAGTCAACTAACCGATACCCCGGTATCCCGTCTGGTACAAACCTTTGGCAAACACCTCTTCGGGCGGCTAGCCGCTGGCTATCCTGACCTTATAAAGGGCGTCAACAACAGTTTCGATTTTCTCCAACTGATCGAGAATCATATTCATGTGGAAGTCAGAAAGCTCTATCCTGATGCCGAGCTGCCTCAGTTTGAGGATCAACGCCCCGATCCCGATCATCTCATCCTCACCTACAGCTCCAAGCGCCCCTTCGGTGATCTGGCAATGGGCCTTATCGAAGGTTGTATCGATCACTTTAGTGAACAGGTAACGATCACGCGCCGGGATATTGAGTCTGCTGAGGGATACGTTATAGAGTTCGACTTGGTCAAAGGCTCATGAGCGAGCGGCAACGCCTTGAAAAACGCGTCGAAAGGGAAAGGGTGGCGCGCAAGGAGGCGGAGCGCTTACTCGAAGACAAGAGCCGGGAACTCTACTACGCTAACCAGACGCTGGCGGAACGGGAAGAGAAAACCCGGCTGGTGTTACAGGCGATAAATGACGGCATCATCACCTATGATCAGGATGGGATCATACAGTCTTGTAATCCGGGGGCTGAAAATATCTTCGGCTGCAACAGCAGCCAACTTTTGAACCAACCCATTGCTCCCCTATTCCCGCCGAAAATCCTGCTGATTCCAACCGGGATACATGACCCAAAGCATATCGAAGAGACCTGCATCAACAGACCCG
>JBEVXT010000748.1:0-19794 GCA_040505955.1 Sedimenticola sp.
GGCGAGTGGCTCGGGAGAGCTGCTGGCGGAGGATCTGCGTCAGGCCCAGCACGCACTTGGCGAGATCACCGGAGAGTTTACAGCGGATGACTTGTTAGGGCAGATCTTCGGCAGTTTCTGTATCGGAAAATAGAGCACTTCCAAAAGTATCCAAAGCCCTCCTTGATCCGTAAATATTCGGTCACCCCATTCGCTCCCTAAAAGGAAACGCGGAACACACGAGAGTATATCTGCTATAAAGTAGTCCATGAAGACTACCCAAGCAGTGCTTCCTCAACCAGAATCATCAAATTTGGTTGTTGCTATTAGCACACCACCCGTTCTATTCACCCAAGAGATGGTGAGCATCACCAAGCAAGAGCATATCGAACTGACTCATCAAGCTAATTATTGGCAGGCACAACACAGCAAGGCAAAAGAGAAGATCACCCAGCTGGAGCAAAAGGTATTATGCCTGGAAGGAAAGGTAAAGGATTTAAAGAACCGTCTTTTTGGTAAACACAGCGAAAAAAGCAAGTACTCAGGGTCTTCTGAAAAAGATGAGGCGGTCGATCCTCCCAAGCGGCCGCGAGGTCAACAACCTAACAGCAAGGGGCATGGCCGGACAACGCGCCCCGATTTACCCGTAGCAACGTAACGCTCGATCTGACAGAGGATGAAAAAAAATGCCACCACTGCGGGCTTCCCCATAGGATCAATCCCACGCTGGATGAGGTAAGCGAGGTCATCGAGGTGGAGGTAAAAGCATACACCCGCCGTTATCACCGTCCTGCCTACCAACCCAACCCCGGCTGCTGCTGTGGAGAAAACCCGGCCATCATCACTTGCCCCCCCACCGGCCAGACTCATTCCCCGTAGCCCCTATGCAGCGAGCTTCTGGGTCGAGATCATGTTAAAAAAATTCCATTATGGACAGCCCGCCAACCGCCTTCTTCAGGATTTTAGTGATCAGAGACTCCCTGTATCTCCCGGTACGGTGGCCGGTATTATTTCTCAGTAAAATACAGGGTTTTATGCGGCAGGCTCAATGATGACTATGTCGTAGGATGCGGTGAATATCTGCGGGTTTGCTCCGTTGATGACAAGTAGCAACAAGGAGAAAAAATAAATATAACCCAATAGAATTGAGCCATAATCTAGTTGGAATCATCGGATCAGTATGTAGTACAAATCTGAGTTGGCTTTGGATTAAATTTAACACTTTATATCACATAGTCTTGCCATGGTGGAGTTGTTAGGTTAAATCGTAATAATGAAGGTGTATCGTGTTACCTTTTCTTTCAGGAGCGTTGTGATCATCGGCGACTGATACCCAAATATTGTCTTCTTGTACTACCTTGATCAATGTCAGTGTGCCAGTGGTCTATTTCTTGTAAGTTATTGTTTATTAAGGTATAGTGTCACGCAGTATTGCTATATATAGTGGTTTTTACTGAGTGATAACACCATATGTAGTGTTATGTGGGTTGGCCCAATATGTATGAGGGTGTCAAATAATGCCAAAACAAAAGTTCACTAGTCCTGAAATAGCCGACAAAATGGCCAAGGCGTTCGGAAATGAGGCGAAGACGGTTGCGGTTGATATGAAATATCGTAAGGAAGTTGGTGATTTTGTACTCAAAATAGAACAGGCGCATAAGGAGGCCGGAAAAAGTCAGCAAATGTATAAGGGATTGTCGAGATAAATAACAGGCAAAAGAATGGATGCGCATCGCTTAGTATCTCCGAATTCTGTAAAAATAATTTCAGTCAGCGCCCCTTTTTCTTCATTCAGTTTTATTGAAACTTATTTCAGTTCATCTTCAGCAGTCCATCGTTGCTTTTCTTTAGCGCGTTCAGCGAAATGTCAGACTCTAGTAATTGAGGATATCCCGGCGGTGGGGGCTGTACTGGACGAAAATCAGGAGATTCCTGATTACGTCACCGGCCATCAAATGACTGGATTGATGCGTTTAAGCTTTTGGAGGCCAGGGTTTAAGCGTGGCATTGCACTCAAGTCTAAGTCTGATAAAGACCTTATTGGGTATGTGATACTCAAAAAGGATCAAGTACCCTCTATTCAGGATTCTTCTAAGAGTGTAGAAACATGGCATATCTTCGAAGCTGTTTTCTGCAAATATCCGCATAGGCACAACTGTGTGCCTAAAATGCAAAGTTACGAAGTGAACGTAGATGGCTACGTTTTTCAGGTTACTGGCGCCCTCTATTGCCAACAAAATCAATTAAATAAGGTTTGTGCTCATGTTGCCCTGAGAAGTTTACTTTCTCGCTGGCTTGTCGCGGGGGATATTCTATACTCGGAGATTAACAAATTGGCAAAATCTGCCGGTTCAGGCACCTATAAACCCTCGGATGGTCTCTGCCCCCAACAAATACAAGCCATATTGACTGGACTGGGAGTTCCTTTTAAAGATATAGATTACTCCGAGTTGGAAAAAACGTATCCGGAAGTCCGAGAACAGCTGCCTTACCAGAAGTATTTATATGCAGGTGTAGAATCCGGTGCTGGTGCATTGTTGGGATTTAAGTTAACTGGCCCGAAAGCAGTAGACTCACGCCATATTATCCCATTTTATGGTCATACCTTTAACAAGGACACATGGGCACCTGATGCAGAAATATCGTATTTTGATGTAGGTGGAGGGGTTGGCTACATGCCCAGTGAAAGTTGGACAAGCAGCTTCATTGGGCATGATGATAATTTTGGCCCCAATTTTTGTGTACCTCGTCTCTATGTAAAGCCGGAACAAGCGGAGTACGTAGTTGAATTGCTTCACGATGGTTTTCAGTTTGGTGGAATACAAGCCGAAGCATTAACTCTTACTTTTCTTTATTCACTTCATCCTCACCTAATACCTTCCCGATCAAATATATGGGCAAAAAGATTAGTTAGAGAGATTGTCTCTGGCACTCGACAGGTGGTTCTTAGAGCTGTTGCTGTTAGCTCAGGAATATACTTGGAGCACTTATCTACTATCTACGATTGGGATGGTAATAAGGAAGATTCAAAAATTCCCACAATATTAAAAACAGTGCTTCCTGATAGGCTTTGGGTAATTGAGATATCACTGCCACAATTATTTCCGGCAAATGAGCGTAAACTGGGAGAGGTTGTGCTTAACCCATTCGCAGAACCCAATCCAAAGGAACCGACTGATTTTAATTTGTTCCTTTTTGCCAGAGCCCCGGAGCGTTATTTCATTGTAAGTGGGGTAACTTCTGGTAAGCCAGATTTCTTGGAGATTCCAAGTAATATTGAGTCACACACGGAACTACTAACCATTTAACTCAAGTGCAGTAAATGTGGTTAAGAGTATGATTAAACAGTCTCTCCGGTCATATTGGATTCAGAGTTATTACAAATAATGTGCAAGGCTCATAGTTGTAAAAGCCTGGCCATGTGATGCCGTCGAGTCGTGTTCAGAGGGTGCTTTGAGTGGGTTTTCTGAAAAATGTTCCCATAAATGTGCCCGTCCTGTTATTTTCAGAAGATAAATTCAATACATATCTAATAGTTAGAGGATATTTCACGCTTCTGTATCGGAAAATAGAGCCCTACCGCTAGTCGCGGCGGCTATTTGGTGACATCTGGTGAATCAGCCCGCGCCCTGCCGTGGGAAATCAGCTGGGTGCCGATCAATGAGAGCACCACATAGGCGGCAAAAAACCAGAGACCGGCCTGAACCTCCGCCTGGGTCATGCTCTCCTCACCCGCAGCGGAGAAGAAGACCACCAGGATAGCGACGACAAAAACGTCGGCCATAGACCATTTGCCGAGGTGGCGGCTCAGCTGCAGGCCGTGAAGTGAGAAGTGGTGGGTGCGGCTGAAAAGGGTGAGCCAGGTGGTCAATGTCTTTGCCAGCGGGATCATGACGCTGAAGAGAAAGAGGAGAGTGGCAAGCCAGGCGTTGTTGTGGTGCCACAGGGAGGTGATCGTGGTCATTATCCCCTTTGATTGAAACTGAAAAACCGTCTCACCCAGCAGCGGCAGCTCCTTGCTTGCCTCCAGGGAGAGAATGGGCGTGGTCAGGCCGACCGCCAGCGCAACAAAAGCAACACCAATCATGCCGTAACCGAGATCCGTCAGCAGGCGGCGCAGTGACCAGGAGGCGATAGTGATAGCGGCTGCGATGGCGAAGAAGAGGCCGGTGAGTATGCGTATCGACTGGTAATAGGCCGCTTGCAGTGTCTTGTGTTGGTTGATCTGTTCCAGAATCTCCGAATAGCCCTCGTAAAAGCCAAAACTGATCGCCTCCAGAAGTCGCCGACCACTGTTCTCCAGTTGGGTTTCGGCTTCCAACTGGCTGATGATGTAAAGGGTTTCGGTCTCGTAGGCACCCGCCTGCTCCCACACCTTCCAGCCACTCCATGCAAGCAGTATAAAGAGTAGTGTCAGGGTGGTGCTGTGTAAGGTTGTTCGCATAGCGGCTAATAGTAACCGGGAAGTTGTCTATTGCGGTAGGGGTCGGAGTTAGATTCAGGGCCGAAAACCACGCACCAGCCGATGGAAACGTTGCCGGGCCTGTTTTGTACCCGTCTTACCGTAACGCAGGTCGATATAGAGATTGATAATCTCACTTACCGCAGCTTCCAGATCGGGACGGCGATGGGTGATGCGTTCCCCGTAATCCTTGGATCCCTCGTAGCTTCTGCGATGGATACCCTTCCGCTGCAGTTTTTTACAGAAACGGCGGTAATCGGCCAGAAGTGGATCAACCCTCTCGCGGTTGCGATACCAGAGCTGTAGGGCAACCAACAGCAGTAACAGCGCGCTGCTTACCAGCATACCGGCTGCAAGCTTCGCACCTTTGAGAAACCCCAGGCCGAGCCGTCGCATCAGGTCGCTCTGTCGCTCATCAGAGTAGCCGAGCACCCAGCGGTGCCAGGAGGCGTTGACCGCATCAAGGCCAAGGCGCAGCTGCTTGACAGCTTGCTGCAACAAGTCTGAATCGACACTGCCAAAATTGACCGGAATACCGATGGTATCCACACCACCCACGGCAAAATCAAACGGACGCTCAACCCGTTCTGGTGCCACCGCAGCGGTAGGGTCGGTGCGTACCCAGCCGAGGCCTTCAAGCCACACTTCCGCCCAGGCGTGGGCATCGGATTGGCGGACAATCAGGTAGTTCCCCAGCGGATTGATCTCTCCACCCTGGTAGCCGGTGACTACCCGTGCCGGGATACCGGCAAGGCGCATCAGGGTGACAAAGCTGGTGGCGTAGTGCTCACAAAAACCGCGACGGCTGTCAAAAAGGAACTGATCCACCGGGTTATCCATCACCAGTGGTGGGTAGAGGGTGTAGTAGAAAGGTTGATTGCGAAAGTGGTTGAGCGAGAGGTTGACCAGCTCACGATCACTTTCACTCTGCCTGCGCCACTTGTTAACCAGTGCGCTCATCCGCAGCGTGGTGGTGTCCGGCAACTGCAGGCCGCGACGGCGCTGCTCCGGGGTGATAGGGCCGGTGTTGTAGCGCAGATGGGAGCTGATGTTGTAACGGTAACGCTGGTTGATCGGTTGCTTGGTGACGAGATGAAAGTCCGCCAGTAGCTGTGATTTTGGCGGAATCTTTGTTGCCAGATCCAGTGCGTAGATCCAGCGGTTGGTGGAGGGTTCCAGAGTGATGCTGTAATCGAGCGGATCACCCTCTACAAGAAGTGATGACGGGCCGCTTGTCAGCCGCCTGCCTATCTCCCAGCGCCAACCGTCACTGTCCCAGAGTACAGGGCCGCGCCAGTAACGCTGCTGCTGTGGCGGTACCGGCCCATTGAAATCGACACGAAAAGCGACCGCCCGTGACTGTATCAATTGGCTGATGCTGCCGGGGGTAATACTGTCGCTGAGACCGGTAACACCCTGGGTGTCACTGAGACCCAGGTTCCAAAGGGGGCCGGAGAGGCGGGGAAAGAAGAGAAACAGTGCCACCATGATGGGTGCCGCCTGGGCGAGCAGGGAGAGCGCGAGCTTGAGTGATGCAAAAGTCGATGGCGTGTTTTGGCTACGGCTCTTCTCCACCAGCAGGGTGACTAGTCCTATTGTCACCAGCAGGCTGTATAGCAACAGCACTATCTGTTGGTTGAAGAGAAACTGGGTGGTGAGGGTAAAAAAACCTAGAAATATCACCAGATAGAGATCTCGCGGTTTGCGCAGCTCCAGCAGCTTTAACCCAAGCATCACCGTCAGCATGGCGACCCCTGCGGCACGCCCAAGCAGCAGTGGGTAGTGATAGAAGACCAGAGAGAAACCGGTCAGGGTAAAGAGAAACAGCAGAATACGGCCCGGTTGCAGCGCAGGCCGGTAAATTGAGACGAGGCGTACTGCCAGTGTGGCAACAAAAAAGAGTACCAGGGAGAGGTCCAGGCGGGTGAAATGGGGTGCTACCGCGAGGCCAGTAAGGGCCACCAGCTGGATGAAGGTGCCGCTGGAAATGGCGAGTTGGGCCTGGGATTTCACCCATTCTCTCCATAGAGCGCCAGCGCGGAGAGGCACGCCTGACGGTGTTTCTGCCCCCGGGCCGGAGAGATTTCCATCGACGGAAGTCGCAGGCCAAACTCCAGCTGCTGCTCGCAGGCATCGAGAACGCCGCGGCATAGGCGGCTGAGTCGCTGCTCAACACCTGCCTCTTCCATCTCATCCCAGTCGAGCCAGCGCCGTTCGACTCGGTCACCGCCAAACTGCTTGGTCTGAAGTGCCTGCCCACGTGCCAGCGCCTTCCAGTTGATGTGTCTGGGTGAATCACCACTGTGATAGGGCCGGATGCCGACAAAATCATCGACACCAACACCACGATCACCCTCGCTGCTGTGGAGATAATCGGGCCCACTAGAGGGGGGGAGCCGTGGGCCGGGGTGGGGGTAGACCAGGCACTCTCCAGGAAGATCGATATAGCACCAAGCCTGCAATAGACCACTGGGGAAGCGTGTCGAGAGCGTCAGCCTGGGCAGCTTAAGTCGTCCTCGCCGGTGGGTATCGATGCCTAGGATGAAACTGTCAGTTGCTGAAGGAGCGATATCGGCATCGCGCTCCTCAGCCTCCGGCAAGCGGAGACGGATACCGGGATGCTCCCGGTTGTGTGGATTGATCACTTTAATATCGAACTGCGCACGCTCTCCGGCAAATACCGGATCACTCTTGCCGTGCTGTAACTGCAGACCGAGAAGATTGCGCCAGGTGTGGAGCATCAGGATCAATCCCAGCCCCGCCAACAGGAAAGTGAGCAGAAAGCCAAGATTATTGGCGTAGTTGATCGAGCCGAGAAGCATCAGCAACAGCAGAAGCGAATAACCCAGCCCATAGCCTGTCGGCATGATATAGATTTTGCGGTAGCCCACCTCGGCGCACCCCTGTCGATTGACAGCGGCGAGATGGAGAAAACGGCTAGGTGGTCTGAAGCGCATCTAACTACCTTACTGTTCGCACTGTGGGTGGCATAGGTCGAAGTCGATTGCACGGGGATAGGTGAAAAAACACCATGTTCCGCCGCAATCGACTCCGATCACAACCCCATTGTCTCTGAACAGTCACAACTCAGCTCAGCGGCACGGACTCAAGAAGCAACCGTGAGAGCTCTCCCCCTTCATCAACACCGGTATCGGCACTGGAGTGAAGTCGATGATTCACCGTTGACGGCAGGATCGCCTGCACATCTTCCGGTATAACCTGATTGCGCCCCTCAAGCATGGCCCAGGCACGGGCACCGTTGAGTATCGCCAGTCCGGCACGAGGAGAGAGCCCGTGGTTGAAACTGGGGTGGCTGCGGCTGAAAGCAAGCAGGTCCTGAATATAGTCGAGCAGCGCATCTGCTACATGTACCTTTGTTACCTGCTGTTGTATTAACAGCAGGTCTCCCGTCGCCAGACAAGGTGTAATCTGGCCAATCATTTCACGCCGATCCCTGCCTGCCAGAAGTGCCCGTTCTGCTTGGGGATCGGGATAGCCAAGATGTATGCGCATCAGAAAGCGGTCGAGTTGGGATTCAGGCAAGGGGAAGGTGCCGATCTGATGCGCCGGGTTCTGGGTGGCGACAACGAAAAAGGGCTTGGGCAGAGGGCGTGTCTCGCCCTCGGTGGTCACCTGCCGCTCCTCCATCGCCTCCAGCAGGGCGCTCTGGGCCTTTGGGGTGGCGCGGTTGATCTCATCTGCCAACACCAGTTGTGAAAAGACGGGCCCCGGATGAAAGCGAAATAGCGCCTCGCCCCGGTCATAGATAGAGACACCGATAATATCTGCCGGCAGCAGATCACTGGTGAACTGAATACGCTGATACTCCAGCCCCAATAGTCTGGCAAGCAGATGAGCCAGGGTGGTCTTGCCGACACCGGGCAGATCCTCAATCAACAGATGCCCGCGCGCCAGCAGACAGGCGACGGCGAGACGCACCGTCTGCTCCTTGCCGAGAATAACGCGACCTGCCTCAGTGATGATCTGCTCAAGTTTTTCCTTCATTACTGCTCCGAAATGCGGCTGCTCTATATCAGTTTGCTGACATACAAACATTAGTTGATTTTGGCTGCAAATAAACGTGAATGGTAGGGGTCGGAGTCAAACCGTGTGACAGCGGTGGGTAAAACTGATTTAGTAGGACAGTTTGACTCCGACCCCGCGATCATCCAACGCCAGCAACTCTAACTACAATAACAGCGGTAACATGTAAAATAGCCTGCCTGTTAGAGAGTCGATAAAAAAAGATGTTTCATACCGATAGCTACGATGTGATTGTTGTGGGGGGCGGCCACGCCGGTACCGAGGCGGCACTGGCGGCGGCGCGTATGGGTGCCCGCACCCTGCTGTTGACCCACAATATCGATACCCTGGGGCAGATGAGCTGTAATCCTGCCATTGGTGGTATCGGCAAGGGCCACCTGGTGAAAGAGGTAGATGCCTTGGGTGGGATTATGGCCCATGCTGCCGATCTGGGTGGTATCCAGTTCCGCACGCTCAACTCGCGCAAGGGGCCAGCGGTGCGCGCCACCCGTGCCCAGGCGGATCGTCAGCTCTATAGGGCGGTGGTGCGTCACGCCCTGGAGAATCAGCCCAACCTTGATCTGTTTCAGCAGGCGGTGAATGATCTGGTGGTGGAAGGGGAGCGGGTTACCGGGGTGGTGACCCAGATGGGCCTGCGTTTCAGTGCCCCGGCGGTGGTGCTTACCGTAGGCACCTTCCTTGGCGGGCGTATCCATATCGGTCTCAGCAACTATCCCGGGGGGCGCGCCGGTGATCCACCCGCCAATGCCCTGGCGGATCGTCTGCGTGAGCTGCCGTTCAATATCGAGCGGCTGAAGACCGGCACACCGCCGCGTATCGACAGCCGAAGTATCGACTACAGCAACCTCCAGGCGCAGCCGGGTGATGAGCCGCTGCCGGTCTTCTCCTTTATCGGTTCGGTGGAGCAGCATCCGCAGCAGCAGGTGAACTGCCATATCACCCACACCAATGAGCGTACCCATGAGATCATTCGTGGCGGCATGTCCCGTTCACCGATGTATACCGGGGTGATCGAGGGGGTGGGTCCGCGCTACTGCCCCTCCATCGAGGATAAGGTGGTGCGCTTTGCCGATAACCCGGCGCACCAGATCTTTATTGAGCCAGAGGGGCTGACCAGCAATGAGATCTATCCCAACGGTATCTCCACCTCCCTCCCCTTTGATGTCCAGTATGCGCTGGTGCGTTCCATGGCGGGCTTCGAGAATGCTCATATCACCCGCCCCGGCTATGCCATTGAATATGACTTTTTTGATCCACGGGATCTGCGTCCCAGCCTTGAGACCCGTTTTATCGAGGGCCTCTACTTTGCGGGCCAGATCAACGGCACTACTGGCTATGAGGAGGCGGCCGCCCAGGGGCTGCTGGCGGGTCTCAATGCAGTGCTGAAGAGTCGCGGCAAGGAGGTCTGGTGCCCACAGCGGGATGAGGCCTACCTCGGTGTAATGGTGGATGATCTGATCACCCAGGGTACCCGTGAGCCCTATCGCATGTTCACCAGCCGGGCGGAGTATCGTCTGCTGCTGCGTGAAGATAATGCTGATCTGCGCCTGACCGAGCAGGGCCACCGACTTGGTTTGATCCCAGAGCGGCGCTGGCGTCTGTTCAATGAGAAACGGGAGGCCATTGAGCTGGAGCGTGAGCGGCTGCGGGGGATTTGGCTGCAACCCAATACCCCGGCGGCGCAACAGGCGGAGAGAGATCTGAATAGCACCATCTCCAGGGAGACCCGCGCTCTTGATATGCTCTCCCGGCCGGAAGTGGCTTACGCCGCCCTCGTCGCTTTGGAGGGAATTGGCCCGGCAGTGACCAATCCAAAGGTGGCCGAGCAGTTGGAGATACAGGCGAAATATGCCGGCTATATCCAGCGCCAGCAGCAGGAGATCGACCGTCAACGCTCGAAGGAGGCGGTGAAACTGCCGGAAAAACTTGATTATGAGCAGGTGCGGGGCCTCTCCTCCGAGGTTCGTGAAAAGTTAATTCGGAGCCGTCCGGCAACCATTGGTCAGGCGGGTCGTATTCCCGGTATGACACCGGCGGCGATCTCATTGCTGTTGATCCACCTGAAGCATAAGAGAGTGCCAACGGTATGAGTGAGCATGAGAAATTGTGGCGGGGTCAGCTGACTGCCGGTCTGAAAGCGATGGCTATCGTATTGAGCAGTGAACAGCAGCAGAAGCTGCTGGATTACCTCGCCCTGCTGGTAAAGTGGAATCGCGCCTTCAATCTGACGGCGATTCGCGACCCTAAAGAGATGGTCTCACGGCAGCTGCTTGATGCGCTGTCGATCCTGCATCTGGTTCGGGGGTCGCAGGTACTGGATGTGGGAACCGGTCCGGGGTTGCCGGGTATCCCTCTTGCTGTCGCTCTGACCGATACCAGATTTACCCTGCTTGATTCCAACGGCAAGAAGACCCGTTTTGTACAGCAGTCCATCGGTGCGCTTGGTCTGAGAAATGTTGAGGTGATACAGGCCCGGGTGGAGGCTTTTCAGCCACAGCAGGGTTATGACACTATTACCTCCCGAGCCTTCACCTCTTTGCCAAAGATGGTACAACTCACCTCCCATCTGCTCGCCGATGGGGGGCGCTACCTGGCAATGAAGGGCGTCGATCCTGTTGACGAACTCGATCAGGCGGTACTGGGAAAGATGCGGGTTGAGCGGGTTACACTGTTTGTCCCTGAAACAACGGGCGAGCGCCATGCAGTGATTATCAATGGAGGAAGAGATGAAGATAGAGGTGATAGAGGCTGACTACGGAAACCAGCAACATGCAGAGGATATCGTGTGGCTGTTGAGCAGCTATGCAAAAGATCCGATGGGTGGTGGTAAGGATATTTCCGACAACGTAAAAACCAGCCTGGTGGAGGCATTGGGCGCCTTTCCCACGGCATTCAGCGTACTTGCCTATGCCGGTGAGAAGCCAGCTGGACTGATCAATTGCATTGGCGGCTTTTCAACCTTTGCCGCCAAGCCTCTGGTTAACATCCACGATGTGATCGTTATTTCCGATTACCGCGGATTGGGTGTCAGTCAATTGATGCTTGATCATGTCGAGGGGCTCGCCACCGACAGGGACTGCTGCAAGCTGACACTGGAAGTGCTTGAAGAGAATGAAGTGGCGAAAAATGCCTATCGAAAATTCGGCTTCGCCGGTTACTGCCTCGATCCGGAGAAGGGCCAGGCGATGTTTTGGCAGAAACCGCTGTAGTTTTGTTACGTTATCTATTCCAGAACTCAGGCGTAGGAGCGAACTTGTTCGCGAAGAGCGCGTTTCGTAGTCCATCGCGAACAAGTTCGCTCCTACAACACCTCTGTTCCACCATAACTGTGGTTTTCAGAATTTTGGTACAGAGCCGGTTTAAGGATAAAAAGGCAAAAAATGTGAGTTTATGTGCGCAAATGATTATTTTGTAACTCAGAAAATGCGGATTTCAGGGGCAATCTGAACAGTTACTGGCGATTTCTTTGCGGTGCTGAATAATTACAAAACACAAGTGGTGAAACAATGAGTGGAGATAAACTGGATCAGGTTGTGGCCGATGCACGGCGCAACCGGGAGGCGCGTGATAAGGGTTATCGTGAGCGGGCGCTGAAGATGTACCCCTGGGTATGCGGCCGCTGTGGCCGTGAGTTTACCCGGGAGAATCTACGGGAGCTGACGGTGCACCACCGTGACCACAACCATGACAATAATCCTCCTGATGGCACCAACTGGGAACTGCTCTGCCTCTATTGCCATGATAATGAGCACTCGCGCCTGCTCGATGGCGAGTATGGCAATGCCGCATCCGGTGAGGCGGAGTCGGCTTCGGCTACCCACAACCCGTTTGGTGATTTGAAAAAGATGCTTGGGGAGGGTGACTAATGGGTAATTCTTTGCAGGATCAGTTTCTCAAGATGGGCCTGGTGGATAAGGCCAAATCGAACAAGGTAACCAAGGAGAAGAGAAAAAAGGCCAAACAGAGCCGCAAGGGGGGGGGTGATGATGGGACGATGGATGAGCGTGCACGGATCGCACAGGAGGCGCGGGAGCAGGCTGAAAGGGATCGCCGTCTTAATCGGGAGCAGACGGCCGAGGCGGAAAAGAGGGCCGTGAAGGCGCAGATAAGAGATCTGGTGGAGAGCAACCTGCAGCCGACCGAAGGGGGGGAGGAGCCCTACAATTTCAGCGATGGCAGCAAGCTCAAGCGTCTCTATCTGCCCCAGCGTATGCATCGACAGGTGGTAAACGGCAGACTTGCCATCGTCAGATCAAAAGATGGCTATGGAGTGATTCCGGCAGCGGCGGCGGAGAAGATAATCCAGCGTGACAGCAGCGTTGTGCTGGTGCTCAATGATGAACAGCAAGGGGAGGAAGTGGATGATGAGTATGCCGATTTCAAGGTTCCTGATGACCTGATCTGGTAAGTGGGGCTCAATCCGGAATCTGCTCCCTCCAGAAAGCGCCCTATCATAGAATCATGCGGCCCCAATAAGCTGACAAAAATCAATGTGTTTGCTCAGAAACCCCTTGCTATTTCTCTACGAATTTACTTTAATCAAGCCGTTAAGTCCTGGTTCAACGGTGTAGCTTCGCTTGTTTTGTGGTCAGCTGTTGGGTTTGCGGGCTTAACTAAACCGGTATTCAGCCCATGATGGGCGGATATCTTCACAGTGTCGGCGAATGTCGACGGTTTTTTAGAGTTAAGAGATAGTTATGTCAGATCAAATGGTCACCGGTGTCGTTAAATGGTTTAACGATGAAAAGGGTTTTGGTTTCATTGAGCGCGAAGGCGGTTCAGATGTGTTCGTTCATTTTCGTGCAATCAACGGCTCCGGCCGCCGCTCCCTGAACGAAGGTCAACAGGTTACTTTTGAAGTAACCCAGGGGCAGAAAGGTCCTCAGGCTGAAAACGTAACCGTAGTCAGCTAAAGCAGTTCCAAGGCCCCTGTCATGGGGGGCCTTATCTATTTTCTTGCCGGATCCGAACCCAATGCATCCCCGGGGTGCGAGAGTACGGGAGGGTCTGGTGTGTCTGGTGTGTATATGAAAAATAGCAGTGTAACACTGTCTGGAGCGTGTATATGGGCGTCCAACTGAAGGGAAGTCAGAGCGAGAGGAACCTTCTGGTCTCATTTGCCGGAGAGTCCCAGGCACGCAACCGCTACACTTATTTTGCTGCAGCCGCCCGCAAAGAGGGCCTGGTGCAGATCTCCCATATATTCGAGGAGTCCGCCAACCAGGAGAAGGAGCACGCCAAGCGCTTCTTCAAGTTTCTTCAGGGCGGTGATCTGGAGATCACAGAGACTTTTCCCGCAGGCAGAATCAGTTCCACCTTGGATAACCTTCGCGCCGCCGCAGCGGGTGAGGAGCATGAGTGGAGCACCATGTACCCCGCCTTCGCCGCCACTGCAAGAGAGGAAGGCTTCCCTGAAATTGCTGTCGCATTCGAAGCCATAGCGGTTGCTGAAAAGCAGCATGGAAAGCGCTACAGGGAACTGGCCGATAATCTTGAGGCGGGCCGTGTTTTCCGGCGCGATGGAAACGTTGTCTGGCGCTGCAGAAACTGCGGCTATCTGCACGAAGCTGAAGAGGCCCCCGACCTCTGTCCCGCCTGTCTTCACCCTCAGGCCTACTTTGAATTGCTCGGCGAGAACTGGTAATCAGCTCATTTGAATTAACGAGCGGCTATGCGCAATACTTCCGCTAAACATCTTGATCGAGACTCTGCAGCACCCGTAGGAGCGAACTTGTTCGCGAAGAGTGTACTACGGAGCTGATCGCGAACAAGTTCGCTCCTACAGGTCAACTGCGGAATCTAGGAGCCTGTCCGAGAATAGGAGACCTACTGCGGAATGCTCCTTTTGGCCCATTTTTCCGCTCATTTTCGTTAAATATGCCCAATATTCGCCTCAAATGATCAAAATAATGGACTCAAAATGAGCATCCCTCGCTACGGTTCCTATTCTCGGACAGGCTCCTAGGATGATGCAAATTTGGGTTGATGCCGACGCCTGTCCAGGGGTCATCAAAGAGATTCTGTACCGTGCCGCAGAGCGGACGGGCGTGGTGACCACGCTGGTCGCCAACCAGCCCCTGCAGACGCCCCCCTCCCGCTTGATCCGATCACTTCAGGTTGCTCAGGGATTTGATGTGGCCGACAACAAGATTGTAGAGCTGATGCAGCCGGGGGATCTGGTAATCACCGCCGATATCCCCTTGGCGGCCGATGCCGTTGCCAAGGGCGGATATGTTCTTAGCCCCAGAGGTGAGCGCTTCAGTGAGGAGAATATTCGCGCCCGCCTGAGTATGCGTAACTTCATGGATGAGCTGCGCGGCAGCGGCGTCAACACTGGCGGCCCCCCCGCACTCAGTCAGGCGGATCGGCAGGCTTTTGCCAATCAGCTGGATCGGCTTCTGGCGCAGTACAGTGCCAAGCAATAGAAGGAATGTCACTCCAGCTGCTCAACATCCGCCCTTAGCTGTTCGATCTTGCGCTGCATCACCTTCTCCATGTGATCGATATCGCTGAGGATGCGGTTTCGCAAATCGATGATGTGCTCTTCGTGATCGACAATCTGGTCCAGCTCCTTAACCGCCTTGAGTATGGTCGGTGATATCTCACTGACCTCCTTCAAATCGTTGACCCCAGCCTCTCCGGTGGAGATCATCTTTTTCGAGCGGCCATGGCGGAACTTCATGCTGGAGTGGAACAGGGAGCCCTTTCTTCTGCGAAAGTAGATTTTCAGGATATCCTCGTCACCCTCTTGTCGTAGTGAGTACTTTTCGATCTTATGCATTTCAGTTACACCCATCTCTTTCAGCGTCTTATACATTTGCATAGTCCTGTTGTTGTGTTGTCTGCTAAGTACATCTGATTCCCAGGGTACTCCTCCCGCCAATGGTAGTGCAATCAGGCATGATCGGGGCTTTTAATAATCGGCTATTTCGTTGATGATTGCGTTTAATCATCTGATTTAAGCGGAGGCGTTTATGTCGAAAACGATTCTGGGGAAGTGTTGGAACTGTGGGCGGAATCTTGAAAGTAATGATTTTGGCCGCGAGACCCTCTGTCGTGTCTGCCATAAACCGACCCGGGTGTGCAGAAACTGTCTCTGGTACGCACCGGCCTTTGCCAATCAGTGCAAGGAGCCGGTGACTGAGCGGGTGGTGGAGAAGGAGCGGGCAAACTTCTGTGCCTTTTTCGAGGCAACGACAGATGCAGCGGCAGCGGAATTGGTAGTGGAGAATGATCTGCTTTCGGCGGCGGAAGATCTCTTCAAATAGCGGCTGAACCTCCGGACCGGAGTTCAGAACTATCTGATTACCCCTAAAACTCAGCCGGAAATGAACGCAAATATAGCTCTTCGCTGGTATATTGTTTCCTAATAACCAAGAGCATGTTGTGGCGCTGTGCATTTGTAGGAACGAACTTGTTCGCGATGGACTCCGAAACGCGCTCTTCGCGAACAAGTTTGCTCCTACACCCGACTTCAGGACTGTTTTTTATGAGCCAGTTTCAAATATTTGCGTTCATACGCGTTTATTTGCGGCCAACATGAACTCATTTTTTTCTATCAGTGGCTGAGCTTCGAGGGTAATCAGGTAGAACTATGTTGAATAGCGGCTATTTCGATTGGTAAGGATCCAGTTCAAGCAGCCAAGAAGGGTTTCTGCTATTCTGTCCTGCCGTCAGGGTCGGGAATCGGTAAAAAATATCTAAATTCAGTGGCTCCCTAAAGCGGAATCTTATCCATGGGTAGAATCGTCTGCGTTGCCAATCAAAAAGGTGGTGTCGGAAAGACCACCACGGCGGTCAATCTGGCCGCCTCCCTTGCCGCCCTCAAGAACAAGGTGCTACTGGTTGATCTCGATCCCCAGGGAAATGCCACTATGGGCAGTGGTATCGACAAGCATAAGCTTGAACGATCCAGTTGTGATGTGCTCCTGGGCGATGCACAGTTTGCCGAGACGGTGGTCAGTTCGCCCGATGCAGGATTTGATGTGCTCCCCGCCAATAGTGATTTGACCGCCGCTGAGGTCGGTCTGATGAATGCCACACTACGGGAGAGACGGCTCAGCCTGGCGCTTGCCGGTGCCAAAGAGCGCTACCGCTACATCATTATCGACTGCCCCCCCTCTCTCAATATGTTGACGGTCAACGCGCTGGTGGCGGCGGACAGTGTGCTGATACCCCTGCAGTGTGAATACTACGCTCTGGAGGGGCTCTCCTCCCTGGTCGGCACGATCCACAAGATTCAGAGCAATCGTAACGCCGGGCTGGAGATAGAAGGAATCGTTCGTACCATGCATGATCCACGTAATAATCTCGCCAACGATGTCTCTGCGCAGCTGATCAGCCACTTCTCCGATAAAGTCTACCGCACGATTATTCCACGCAACGTTCGCCTCGCCGAGGCACCAAGTCACGGCCTGCCGGTTTTGATGTATGATAAGAGTTCCCGTGGGGCAGTCAGCTATATGGCTCTGGCAAGTGAATTTTTGCGTCGGCAGGAGCAGCGGGCTGCTTTGGCTACCGGGTGACCGGCCGATAATACCCGCCCCGGTACAGGCCCCCATCCCCAGATTATGAATCAGTGCTCCCACCGAGTGGGCGCTTAATGTCGGAAAAATAGATGGTAGCAAAAAAACGTGGTCTTGGAAGAGGTCTGGACGCCCTGTTGGGTGGTGCCGAGAGCGATAACAGGCCTGCCGATTCGGCGGCAACAGGCGTTGTTTCTGCGCTTGCGCTGGATCTGATTCAACGCGGCAGATTTCAGCCCCGGCGTGACTTCAATCCCGAGCGCCTGCAGGAGTTGGCTGACTCTATCGCAGCTCAGGGAGTGGTACAGCCGATCATCGTGCGCCCCGTTGACAGCGGTGGCTATGAAATCATTGCAGGAGAGCGCCGCTGGCGCGCCGCCCAACAGGCGGGGCTGAGTGATATTCCGGTGGTGATTCGCGATGTCACCGACCAGGCAGCCATGGCCATGGGTCTGATCGAGAATATTCAGCGTGACGATCTCAATCCCCTGGAGGAGGCGGGTGCCCTTCACCGCCTGCTCAACGAGTTTGAACTGACCCATCAGCAGATTGCCAAGGCGGTAGGCAAATCCCGCACCACCGTCACCAACCTACTGCGTCTGCTCGATCTCAATATTGATGTAAAACGCTTCATCGAAGAGCGCCATATTGAGATGGGCCATGCCAGAGCGCTGCTCGGCCTCAAGGGCGAGTTTCAGAGCGATGCCGCCCGTCGTGTGGTCTCCCAGGGGCTCTCCGTTCGGGAGACTGAAAAGCTGGTGCGGCGCCTCCAGGGAGTGGAGCCGGGAACGGCCAAAAGCAAACCGGAGAAAAAGGAGGATCCCGATATCCGCAGCCTGGAGAGCAGCCTGACCGAAAAACTTGGCGCCCGGGTCAAGGTGCAGCAGGGTGCAGGCGGTAAGGGCAAGCTGGTTGTCAACTACAACACGCTGGATGAACTTGAAGGCATTCTTGCCCATATCCGCTGAATCAAAAGGGTCAGCACCGAATGGCACTTACTTAAGCTGATACCATCACCCGCACACCTTTTATTTCGCGCAAAGACGCAAAGAGAAACCTGATTACCTCTGAAACTCAGCCACTGAGAGAATGAAATGAGTCAATATTGGCCGGAAATAAACGCGTATGAACGCAAATATTTGAAGCTGGGTCTATAGAGAAGTCGGGTTTAGGAGCGTACTTGTTCGTGAAGAGCGCGTTTCGGAGTCCATCGTGAACAAGTTCGCTCCTACAAATGCAAAGCGTCAGAACATGTTCTTGGTCATCAGGGATCAATGCCCAGACAATATACCAGTGGAGAGCCATATTCGCGTTTATTTGCGTTCATTTCCGGCTGAGTTTCAGGGGTAATCAGGAAGAGAAAAGGTCTGTAGTTGTATATGAGTCATGGGATTAATGAAGCAAATCCGGTATTGCATAGACTGTCTCATTAGTGTCCTTAACGTCTTTGCGCCTTTGCGCGAGAAATTTGTCTTAAAGTTAAGTGCCATTAGGTACCGATCCCTTTAAATTCGCTAGATTGACAGGGGCCATTTCCCCCACTAAGGAGAAAAAATAAATTATTCGCCCATTGTTTGACCTTATACCCCACAACCCTTATAATGCGCCCGCTTCACAACTGGAATGGGGCAGTGTTTCGGGGGGTGATCAGTGTGCCGCTGAGGGATAAAAGGCAGGCTGTCCGTGTTGTTGCGATACAGTTTGCTGTTGCCGCTGCCATCTCTACTCTCCTGCTTTTTTTTGCTGGCTGGGAAGATGCCTACTCCGGTTTTGCTGGTGGAGTGATTGCGCTGCTGGGTAACGCCTGGTTTGCATTCAGGGTTTTTGTTAACTACCGAGCCCAGGAACCGGGCAAGCTGGTGGCACGCTTCTATATAGCGGAGCTGCAGAAGCTGGTAGTAACAGCGGTGCTGTTTGCCGCTGCGGTTATCTGGATTACACCGCTCAGCGCTGGCGCGTTATTTGGGGTTTTCCTGCTGGTGCAGTTTGTACCCATGCTGGCAGCACACGCAGTTTTTTGAATGACTATAATACTTGGCTTAGGATCACAATGTCTGGCGAATCGTTAACCTCCAGTGCCTATATCAAGCACCACTTGACCAATCTGACCTATGGTAACCTGCCTGCTGGCAGCTACTGCGAAGGTGAGCAGGTAGTTATCCAGGATGGCTGGACAATCGCCTCCTGTGGTGAAGCGGCCTCCGCCATGGGTTTCAACGCCATCCACCTCGACACCATGTTCTGGTCCATTTTCCTCGGTGTGGTTTTTCTCTACTTCTTCAAGAAGGCGGCGGACATTGCCACTTCTGGAGTGCCGGGTAAACTGCAAAATTTTGCCGAGTGGATCGTCGAGTTTATCGACACCTCGGTGCGCGGCTCCTTTACCGCCAAAAATGACCTGGTGGCACCCCTGGCGCTGACCATTTTCATCTGGATCTTTCTGATGAACTTTATGGATCTGGTGCCGGTCGATGTCATTCCGTTGATTAGCAGTGCTCTCGGTATCCACTTTATGAAGGTGGTGCCCTCTACCGATCCCAATGCCACCTTCGGTATGGCCATCGGCGTCTTCCTGTTGATGCTCTACTACAGCATCAAGATCAAAGGGATCGGTGGCTTTGCCGGCGAATTGACCCTGCAGCCCTTCTCCTCCGACAATCCGCTGGTTAAGGTGCTGTTTATCCCAATTAATCTTCTGCTTGAATTCGTCAGCCTGATCGCTAAGCCGATCTCCCTTGCGCTGCGTCTGTTCGGTAATATGTACGCCGGTGAGATGATCTTTAT
>JBEVXT010000749.1:0-10750 GCA_040505955.1 Sedimenticola sp.
ATGTTTCTAAGCCGCCTGTGCGGCGGTGAACTCCAGACTGGATACTCCAAAGACTCTTAACAATTTCTAAGCCGCCTGTGCGGCGGTGAACCTAAATCGCAAGAAATGCGGCCCTATATTCCATTTCTAAACCGCCTGTGCGGCGGTGAACAACAGATGAATGATCTGGAGCGAACTCCTTCATTTCTAAGCCGCCTGTGCGGCGGTGAACTGGTGCTGATCTGACTGGTGCTTATCTGGGTTTTTCTAAGCCGCCTGTGCGGCGGTGAACGTATAATGCGACTAGAATCTGTTACGCTGGCATTTCTAAGCCGCCTGTGCGGCGGTGAACATTCCTGAGACGATCAATGTAGAGTCTGAGTGTTTCTAAGCCGCCTGTGCGGCGGTGAACGTTCAAAAACTTATTTGGAAGAAGCGCCGTTATTTCTAAGCCGCCTGTGCGGCGGTGAACTATCGGAGAAATTAATGAGTATTGAAACGTGGTTTCTAAGCCGCCTGTGCGGCGGTGAACTAGTCCCGCTTTTCCAGGAAATATCCTTATGCTTTCTAAGCCGCCTGTGCGGCGGTGAACTTTTGCAGTTGCTGCACTCGCAATAGTCCCTATTTCTAAGCCGCCTGTGCGGCGGTGAACTAAGCTGGCACCTTGTGCCATGCGGCACCTAATTTCTAAGCCGCCTGTGCGGCGGTGAACTGTTAATATCTCAATTACTATTGATATATATTTTTCTAAGCCGCCTGTGCGGCGGTGAACCGTCAAGATTTACGCCTTGATCACCTGTGTTCTTTCTAAGCCGCCTGTGCGGCGGTGAACATTTGCTAAGAGCAAAGCGATAATCGACGCTATTTCTAAGCCGCCTGTGCGGCGGTGAACCTACCTTCAAGGTACCTCCAAGGTATCTCCAATTTCTAAGCCGCCTGTGCGGCGGTGAACTGTGGGACAGCTTCCTGAGATTAAAGAAAGGGTTTCTAAGCCGCCTGTGCGGCGGTGAACTTAAAACGGGGGCATTCCGTCATGTAGCAAAATTTCTAAGCCGCCTGTGCGGCGGTGAACTTCGAAGGTCCGTCAGCAGCGGAATCTTGTCTTTTCTAAGCCGCCTGTGCGGCGGTGAACCCTCATAGCTCAATGATGGCTCAGATGTGTGATTTCTAAGCCGCCTGTGCGGCGGTGAACAATATACGTCATTCTTTTATCCAATCTTTCATTTTCTAAGCCGCCTGTGCGGCGGTGAACCTGAAAATACATCGAAAATAAACCTGGTCGATTTTCTAAGCCGCCTGTGCGGCGGTGAACAGTGGAAGAACCACAAAAAAACAAGCTGCAGTCTGAACTTATGGAAGTTTTGTTAAAAAACCAATAAATCCAGGGTAGATTGCAACCTGTTGTTATATATATACTTTTGTAAAAAGCGGGAATTATTGGTTAAAACATTGGTACTGTGGTGTTACCGCTCAACCCATAGCATGAAAACAGACCAGATTGCGGCTGATCTTTGGTCTGTTGTTCGATATACAAACGAAAACGGTGGCCGTTTGTTTCACTGTGCATATGGATATAAGGCAAGCGGCTTTGTTTTTCTTCGTAGCTTTCAAAATAGGCAAGCGCCTGCTGCAAAGTTTCGCCTTTCCGCTTAGCCCTGCGCCTTGCCAGATTTTCTTTGCTACCTTTTGGTTTAACATGCTTGAAACAGGCATGCCCTTCTATTTTTTCAGGCACCTGCCTGATCCGGCTTAAATGCGTATAGTCAGTCAAACGATTCAACCATTTACCAACATCAAACTTCTGCAACTGCTCTTCCGTTTGAGCAAACAAACGCAGCTTATCTCCCAAGGGAAATAGCTTGCCCCCATATTTTGAAAAAGAAAGGGCAATGGCAGATTCATGTTCTGATATTTTATTTTCTACCAGTGCCAAGTGCAGTTGTTGATAAGTTTTCTGCCAAATAAAACCGAGATTCACCTCAGTGTCTGGCAACAATGTAATTTCTTGATAAAAATTCATGGGCTCCCCCCTAACTCTCACCTTCGCTGAAAACACCGCCTCGGATAATCATTGCAATCACGAAATGCTTGTCTTCTTCAGAGGTTTCTTTGTCAGGACTCATCCATTTAGTAATAAGTGATTTAAAGTCATTTCTGCTTGAGCGATAAGCAACGCCACGTTGTGTCACTGAACCATAAGCTTCTATGGCGATAGGTATTTCTGAGCCTGTTTGCCAATCATCAATCGTTCTAATAGCATTGCCTATTTTTTCACAATGCATTGCAGCTTCTCCATTATTGAGCGAAAACAAATGACGGCTTTTCTCACCTTTTGGAATATTCAAGACCATTTCTTGAGAAGGCCATACTCGTTGCAAATTACCCAGATTCACATAAGCATCAATCTCAATAAAGATTTTATCTTTACCGCTTAAGCCACTTTCAATCAGATCAACCAGTGGTGAGATATTATCATCTGATGTTGTTGTAGCTTTAAGCGGATACTCGTAAGCATCAAACTCCAGTGGCTTGTCAAAGGTGCTGTGATTAACATGGATGATAATTTCTTGAGCACCGACTCGGTTGCGCCATAAGAAACGACCGTTAACAATATTATAGGCGTAGCGCTTTGCCAATTCATCAAGCCCTACTTCTTGAATATAAACATCGACTATTTCTGTAAACTTATCCTGATACTCTTTTTTATTACATGCCGAAGGTGTGTTAATTCCACCAAGGATGCGTAAACTAAAGCTAACCTTTAAAGTATCTGCACCTGAAGGCAGTGCAGCATCGTCTCCCCATGCAATATTGGGTTCTTCTATTTGTTTTTGCAGTGCTTCTTCATCGTCTAAAACTTCCTGTTTGAAGTTGCTTTTGACTGCACGGTTTTTACGATCAAACAGTTTGATTGGATGCCAATTTTCACTGTGAGCAATATCAGTCCAGTTTCCTGATTGCATAACGGCATCGGAAGGTTCCAATTTTCTGTCGAAAGATAATACTGAAGGTAATTGAGACATTTTTATTTCTCCTTATAAATTTGCGATTGCGTCTTCAAAACTTAGGATTTCGTTTTCAGTGATAACGGATTCTTTAACAGACGGTTCTTTTGCTTGAGCACAGAGATACCAGTCATTTTCATGCTGATACCTCCAAATTATTTCATTCATATCTGATATACGGTGCATACTTTTCCATTCACCAACACTATGCACGGCTTCTACAAAACAGCAGTCAGTTACCGATGTATCGGCAGCTGAAACTCTTAAATCACCGACTTCATCTGTTGAGTATTTTTCACTGATGGCTTTATAGCCCACCATAATCGGCACCAGCCAACCTTTAGCCGGTTTGGGCGAGAACTCCCAAACAGCATCGGTTTCTAAGGATGGCTCTTGGTCGTCATCCTTTAGCTTGGGAATAGCTTTAAATTTCCTGGCAGAAAAATCCAGCCATGCACCCAGCAGTTCTGCATCAGGGTTGTCAGATTTTAATTGCTCAAAATGCTGCATGAGATAGTCAGAGCGATCTTGCAAGACAAACCCAGGCATCGTTAAACGCTTTATTCGTCTGTTTAATGTACTGGTTTGCTCTTCAGTTGAAGCAGACAGCAAATCAACCCGGTCAATCGATAAAATGCTTCCACCAGCCAAGCGATTCGTTAAAGCTTCTTCCATAACAACCTGTTTGAACCTTTCTATCCGTTCGGTAGTGGTGGCAAGCTCTTTCGATAACTGAACAATGATAGATGCTGTCAAATTCATCTTGCCTTCTTCAATAATTGGCGGTGATGAATGCGTCTTATGTTTGGCAAGCACAGCAGGGTTTTTACTTTGAATAAACTCATAGTTAGATCTTGGTGTAGGTTTGTACACATGTGCCTGATAATAATGGCTCACCACCGCACAGCCACTGAATGCAATGTCAAAATCAGCAGAAAGCTTCCGTTGCAAGGCATGCGTAAAGCCAGCAAAATGGGTAATGGCGGGAAAGCCCCAGGTAAACCCGGCAATACAATTGGCTTTTTGTATATTCACTCTACTCAATATTAAATATTGGCTCATTATGCTAGCTCCTGTATGGCTGAGTATTCACGCAGTCCGCCAATAAATAAATCTTTCCAAAGCCTTTGCTGTATGGGCGTTAAGTTTAATTTTTTATGCTCGAGTTGTTTGTTTAACCAGGCAGAAAAATCCTCTGAAACCTGCGCTTGCCACTCTTTTTTTATTTTCTCATGAACAGCCACCTCATCCTCCCTGTCGGGTTCCAATAATAACTGTTGGTGTAAAGGAAATGCACTACTCACTGTCCAGCCCTTTTGACCTCCAAGTAAATTAATTTTGTTCATTTCATCAAACAGAGCATTGGCTATTTCGTCAATATTATTGACAATCGCCCGCCGCATTTCTGGCTTTTTCATATTGTTTTTTTTTGATTTTATGACTAACAACAGGAGTTGAAGGTTATTGATTTCTTTTCGCAACCTGTAAGCCATAGTTTTATTAAAAAGGGTACTCTGATTGATGGGTAATTTTTGCTTTTCTGACCATTTGGGGGGCATACTGGAAAGCAATGTTAATCGACCACCTCGCTTGCCATTCAGTGAGGAAGCGGTCTGAGGTTTACCTGGGATATTTAATGAAGCTCGGTTTGGATATGAAATGGCTGGTTTATCATGGTATTTGTTCTTTTCTTTTTGTTTTCTAATTTGTTCATTTTCATCATCAAAAAACGCTTTGAATTTTAAAAAAAGAGCATGTGCCATTGACGATGACACTAACGGCATGAGCAGATGATATTTTTCTTCATCTACTGGAAAATAAACCTGCTTGGATAATAAGTGACTTTTTTTCTTATTCTTGTCATAAGCCTGCTTAAATCCTTCCATCCATACTTCAACTTCTACCTGCTTTTCGCTGAGCTCACTAAAAGGTGAGTAATCATTTTCTTTTATATAATTCAGCAGAGTTTTACCTTCGACTTCAAGGGTTAATATTTCACCAGCTGGTGCTGAAGCAGCATTGGCTGTTGCAGTATCGACTGCTAATTCATTAAGCGTGCTGGTTGTTAAATAGGCTGGATTCTTTGATGTGGATTTATCATAGACACTGGTACTTTTGCTACTGGAGTGTGTAAGTTTAGCAACGTGAGTGGCAAAACTAATATCCTTAGCTTTGTCCGACCAATTATTTAACCATGTTCTGGATTCATGTTTCTGCTTTAGAACTTGCAATGCCTCTTGATATTCCTGAACAATATCAATCAGGTGATTATCCAGTTTCAGGTCGTCAAATAACAACAGCAACTGTTGGTATTTGGCTTGTTGAAATTCAAGTGCGGTTCGCCCTTTTTCCTTCTTAGCTTTTTTTATGGTTTTCAACGGTTCATTTGATTGGCCCAATTCATTTTCTGCAAGCTGTTCCAATCGCGGATTAATTCCACCCGCACCCTTTTTAGGTTTCTCTTTTAATAGTGCTAATTCTTTTTTATCGCGTCGTTCGGAAATATATCGGCAAATTTCATTTGCCATCAGTTTTACCACGTTATTATTTGTCATCACTGTACTCATCCTTTACCAACTCTTTAAACACACCCAGTTTTTCATGGAAGCACCAGCGGGAAATTTCATCTGTGTTATTTTGTCGAAGTTGTATATGTGTAAACCGTTTATATGTACGGTCTTCTGAAATACCAAGCCTGTCCATCAGATAATCGATACTGTTTGAAATGGATAGTTCAAACCATGATTGGTTGCCGGTCGCCATGGTTAGGTTATTGGCATTTTTTATATCGTGCGTTGGATCATATTTAGCTGGATAAACACCAGTTTCTTTCTTTTGCCAAATCATTTTCTGGTAATAGGACTGATTCAAGTTGTAATCATCCATCGGTTGAGACTTTCTGAATGGCTGGATGCGTTGTATTTCTCCGCACCAGGTTGCATCATTTTTCCACCATAATTGAGCTGAATTCAGCTCATTATTATTCCCGAACAAACGAATATGTTGAACGATATGTTCCAGTTCATTAAACCGTCTAAATTTAGGTGGGTTATCTTCCGTTAGTGCAATTGGTGGTAATATTTTTTTTATTCTGGGTATGGCACTGATAGACTGGTATTCATCCTCTTTAAGCAGGCTGGAAAGCTCTGAACTGAAAAATCGTCTTTGGCTGCTTTCATAACCAGGGCGTAAATAGCTCGGTGATTCACCTTTCAGCCCTTTAAAATTTTTATCCAGAATAATGATGTTTTCAGACTTTGGCACCTTTTTTCGGTGGCGCTGCACACGACCCGCCAACTGAATGATTGATCGCATGGAGCTGGGTTCTACAACAACCCAATCGTAATCATGGTCGCGCCCTACTTCTGCAACCGAAGTAGCCAAAACGACAAAAATATGATTTTTTGCATCAGAATTATCCATTAAAGCTTGTATGCCGCTTTCTTCCCACCACTTTTTTTCATCATGCCGTGTTAAGGCTTTATCCAGTTTTTTTTCTATTTGTGATCGTAGCACCAAAGGATATTGACTGTGATAAACACAGTAGTAAATCTTCGTATCGTTTTTAGGCTCAATAGCGTACAGATATTTAGCTACGGCAACCAAAGGATTAATATTAGCCATTCTAACCAGACCGATGGATACTTTTTTACCTGAACTATGTGCAACATCATTTTGCTGATGCAGTTTCTCAATTGCGGTATAAATATTATGGGCAAACACCTCACTTGGTTTTTGAGCTTCACCAACACAAAAAGGGGATATTTTCGTTTTCCTTAACCCATTGGATTGTTTGTTTAGATTATCAATTCGTTTATCAACAAATGCTTTATGTGCATTATCAAAATCTACGGTCGTGCTAACTTTATGATTCACTGGTTTTTTGAACTCATCAAACCAGGCACAACAAACTGTTTCTGTTTGTCCATGCTCACCATTAACTTGCGTATAATGCTTTCTTCCCTGTTGGTAAGCATCGAACAACGCCATCACTAATTCGGGCGAAAGCGTTGCCGTTGATAAAAGCACTTTTGATCCCAGCATACCTGCCCAGTTCACCAAGCGGCATAAAGCTGGTAAATCTTCCAAGCCAAAATCATCAGGTTCATCGATCACCAAATCCGAGCTTAACAGCCTTAGCATTGGTGCTATTTGCCGCCCTCCGCGCAGACCATCGGTTGCGGGAATCAAATAATCAATGGTACTGACCAATACAGGAGCTTGAATCAATTTCAGTATTTTTTCATCGTGTTCAAACCATTCTGATAATTGACCATCGTATTCAGGCAACTGGTGGTGTAACTGCATTTCGTCTTTGAGCAACGATTCAGCCGATTCACGCCCTTGTTGTTGCTGTTCGCTCTGCTCAGACTCCGTGCTTAATTGATGTAAATCCGTGACGGCTTGCGAGCCAATTAAAACGGCCAATTCTGAGTAGGACAGATCCAGATATTTTTTTAAAGCATCACCTGTTTGCAGGGTTAACGTTCTTAGTCCCAACGCCACATTAAAGCGGCATTGTTTCTCATCTGATAAAGCATACATAATACGGGCATTTGCTCGGGTTTTCCCCTTGCCTGTAGATGCCATATTGATTCCAAAAAAACCATGTTTTTGACTCTCATTACATAGTGATTGAGCGGTTTTAAAAGCATGATCTTGCCAGCCAAAGTCGTCTCTATATCCCTCATCAACGGGTTGGCTAAATAATTTGTTTGGTTTAACGCTGGGTAAATCCTTTCTTAAAGCAGGCAGTTTTCTGGCAATCTTGGCAGCATTAATTCCCACGGCAATATTATGTTCATCCAGTTTTTGCTTACGATATTTTTTCCTTGTTTCGGTGTCAGTTCGTGTATTGGCATAGGCCTGATAATTTCGGTCTTGCCATTTTCTAGTTACTTGATTTTTAGATGAGTAGTAATGATCCGATAGCATAAGCGATAATCGGGAAAGATGAGCCGTATATCGCTGATTGAACCAGTCTTCAATAAAAATGCGCTCTGTCCTGAGTATTCTTCCTGCAAGAATACTGACCTCAGTTTGCCAATGAGCACTTTTGAATGGTGTGCCATGTGGAAAAGTCCAGTTATCACGAATGGTTTTCTTGTCCCAATCCTGATTTAAGCACTGCGGAGAATTCCAACTGGCTTCAAAGGATTGATATATCCAATTATTAATTTGTTCTAGTGATGGTGGGTTCCTCCCATTCTTTGGAAACTGTGGCAACCGGTGATGCGAAACAATCAACCAAGCGACAATTTTGGCAACAGGCTCTAATCCTTCAAATGGTTTTTTGATGTTTTCGCACAGACCATCTCTTAACAATTCAAGATTCGATAGAATAATTTCTTCGGCATCATTATTAAGATTTTCAAGGTCGCGCAACCATTCAATATCGGCTCTACCATTGACAAAAGCTTGAAATAATCTCAAGGATACCCATTCATGGCGATAAGGTTCATAACCCTTACCTGAGTAGTTAGGGGCAAGTTTGCTTTGGAATAACAACATTGCTTTGCCAATATCATGGAAAAAACCCGCCAAAGAAGAAAGTAAAGAAATGACTTCCGTATTCATATAAAATGACTCTTCAGTACCTTTATGTTCTGATGTGTAATTCACAGGCACAACCCCTTGGGCGTTGAACTTACTCCTATTCCCCACAATCCACACCAATTCACTGCGGCTTCGGCTTCTTAGCCAGTGGCAGGAAACCGCTGTGTTTTTTGATGCGGTACTGCGCAGCAGTGTTTTTACAGCCTGTAGGCCTTCGTTGGTGATCACCGTCTGCCAGGTGTTGCTGCCAATGCGGTTGGCAAAGGCATCGAGCACCCGGCGGGTTTTGGCCAGTGACTTTTTCTCGCATTGGGATACGAAAGTCACCATCATAGGATTGCGCCTTCTTTACTTAAGCGTTTCACCGTATCAAACATAAAATCCAGTGCTTTGTGTTTGGTGAAGTTTTGTAGGCACTGCTGACGGAATTCCTGCTCCGTTGCCCCCTCTTTGGCACAGATAAATGCCCAGGGAAGAATCAATGTATCCTTGATCAGATCGGCGACATCAAACACCAGCGCCCCACGCCTTGTTTTGCCATGAAACACAGCGAAGCCATGCGGGATACCCAGCACCCATAATGTAGTAGCCGCCAGACCATAGGCCAGATAATTGCCGTGATTTAAAAAGGCATTGGCATCATCCACGTGTTCATAATCGCGCACAAAACCCTTTTGCCGGGTTCGACTGGCTGCGATTTTATAGAGGGTTTTGGTCAGTTGGGCTTCAACCAACAACAATTCAGTGACATTGGCTGATTTTTCCATTCTCGATGAAAAAGAGTTTATCGCTTTCTGAGTATCAGCGTCATCGACATAAAAGCCTTCAGCTTTCAGGTCTTTATCCCGATTCCATGTCTGTTGCAGATATTCGATGCGCAGTTGCTGAAACTGTTTAGCTACCTTTAAGCGCTGCTCATCATCAAACCACCACGACATCCAGCCCTGCACATATTCGGTGGGTCGATATTCACTTTGTGGCGATAACCATTCTATCTCATTGGCTGCAATTAATGGTGTTCCACCACCACCACTGAATCCGACCAGCACCCCGGCTGATGCCAGCATACGCATGGCAGCCTGCGTGATGGATGTGCCTGTTCCCAATAACAAACAAGTGGTATTGGCGATAGGGATATTCCAATACTGTTTATCCTTCTTCTCTTCGGTGAGATAAAGCACCCGCCCGCTCTTTTGCATCACACGGCATTTTTCCAGATAGTAAATATTCGCTCGTTTGGAGTGCAGGATCGCTTTCAGATTTTGCGGTGACAGGTTATCCATTCATCCATTCCCCAAATGAATTAAGAGTTTTGAAAGCTGAATAGTGAAATGGCCGCTCAATTGACACACTCTCTTTTTTTATTCTTTAAGAGCAGTGGGATTATTCAAGGCCTTCTTCTGCTCTGATGCAAGACGGCGCTCTACTTTTTTCACATCTTCTGAAGTGGGAAGTTTCTCAGGGCGAATACCACGTTCGAGCAGGGTATTACGCAGAGCCTGATCACCTTTACTGCGGATGATGCCAAAGTTTCTGTTGCCTCCGGTTTGTTCATAGATCACCTGTGATAGTTCTTTTTCCGTGGGTCAGTTTTTTCCGCGCAAAAAGGTGCTCTATCTCCAACATGCGTTGTTCAATAAGTTCTGCACGCCTTGTCTGAATGGCGAAGTAAGTTTGTGCGAATGCAACTTCAGACTTTCTGGGGTCGCCATTCTGGGCGATAAGGTAGCAAGCATAGCGGGTAAGCATAATATCATCCACTTCGCACTGACTGCCGGAGCCCAGATCAACCATCTTGTTAACGTCAACAACAGGGTCATCGATGCCTTGCTCCGATACTTCGCACGGTGTTTTTGCCTTGTTAATAACAGCAATAAAATTTCGCCATTCCGTATAGCCAAGTAGATAAGGATAGGTATTTCAACCCACCAAGTCAATCGATTTCCCTGTCATAAGAAGGGGCATTCACGCCATGACAAACCGGGCACTGGTGGTAGTAATGCTGCGAACACACTGGTAGACCCCAGAAACAGGGGGCTGGTCACCTCGAATAACTAGAATAACTGAAGCGAGGGTCAGATACACGTTAAATCAAACTTCCTCTTTTTTCTTACGCCAGCCTACTTTATTAGGCTTTAATCTTCTGCCAGTCAATTTTTCCACATCATCCTTGAATCGATCATTACCCAAGGCCATTCCCTTGTTCACAC
>JBEVXT010000750.1:0-3180 GCA_040505955.1 Sedimenticola sp.
CGTCTAAATGTATCTATAGTGCATGGGCCACGTGGCAATTTTATGACTGGAGGAATTTCTCCCCTTTTACCACTGGACATTGTTGACAATAAGACACTTTAATTCCTTCAAATATACAAAGTAACACTTTTAAGAAGACGAAAATTGCGCTCCGAATAGCATATTCCATGTACAAGCATATTTGTAAACTACATGTACATTGACATACAATACACTACTCGAAGAGCTAGGTTTCGTTTGTTCCCACCGATTGGTACCAATCTGCCGAAAATAGGCGATCTGGCCCATCTACTATATCTACAAGTAGACGCACACGAACACATATTCAAGTTGTATGTAAACAATACGTACAGTACATAATACGTACCGATAGAATAATTCCTCCTTCAACAAAATGTTGAGGAGTTCTTCTTTCCTCTCCAGTCGGTATGACATGAATGTGCTCAGACCTCGATCTAAGCAGAAGTCTGTGGACGCATTAAGTGCTTCCATGAAGCCCTGGTCTGTGTCTGCATCTCGTATCTGAATATGTTACCAATATAATCTCGCAATACAGATGGTGGTAAACGGTTAAAAGCCAATCGTCGAAGCAGTGGCAGCCATAGAGGATACTTAGAAACTTTAAAGAAATATCAAACAATTTAGGCAAAGGCTATTGACACGTACCATGGATGCAGGCATGCCAAACCTCAGGATTTAAAACTGAATCTCGTTTGTTTATCACTTTTCCGGATCTCAGGATCTGTGTCATGGTTTTCAGATTGTTAAAAATGGAAAAAATCAATAAACCATAGAAATAATGGTTTTCAGTTTCATACGAGCCACCAGTACAGGTTTTGTGTCAGTTATGATATTATAATCACCATATATTTTTTTTTGTATTTGTCAAGTGCTGTTATTTGTTATTTTCTTTGAATTTAGTTCTTCAAATTTAGTATGTGCATGCTTAAATTTAATTATATTTTGCTTATGTTTTGTCGTCGCTCACTAAATTTTGATAATTTTTTAAAATCTCAGGGTTTTTTCAATAAAAAGCTTTGGCAGGCCTGTTGGTGGGCCGCACAATGAATTAATATATGGATAATGATTAACAAGCACATACAGTTTCAAGTGCATTGGTGAATCGGTTGCGAAAAAATGTCTAGCATATACAAACTTTAACGCAATCATACAGAGAGACGGACCAACGGACTGCTCGACGAAGGGGCGGATGGAATTATGTACCCCTCGACATGCATGTCATGTCGAGGTACAAATACAGTTTCTACGAATGATTCTTCTCGCTTTCTAACATGGTACATAACATTCTCATAATCACTTTGAATATTTTGCTTCTGTATGTTTGTAAATTGAACAAATCATATTGGAAGATGTCATGGCGGGACTCTGGTACCTTTATTAATGTGGTCCTTGCCTCCAAGTGCACAACGCAGTCAAGGTCCGGAAGTTGGGACATCTCTCGTTCCGTGATCAGGCGATATAGTTGTTGATTGAGGACGGGAAGACCTGGGCCACCGTGCAAGATGGCAAAGGCAACCAGCTTACCAGCGAACCGGTATCTGCCGTTAGCCAGCTTTGCGAGGTCATGTCGGAAAACTTTGTTTCTATCCTGCCCTTGCAGGACATCGTCTTGCACCTCCGACATCAAGCATCTGTTAAAAAAGATGAAACAACTTTCCGCTTGTTTTTACGCACAGTATATGTCATTCCTAAATCAATCGGAGAGCCATTTATACATTGACTGACTAAATGAATGTGACTACAGTACCCGGGATTTAGAGGTTCATAAACATGGGACGTAATGGCATTGTGACCAGTCTAGAGCACCATAGAGCTAAGATACATGGCTGAAATTTGGCTGAACGATTGATAACATAATTGGTTCCAATATAGTTCAAATATCAGAGCTAGATAGTGTATGTCACCGTAAAATGTGCTGCATGGGACGTAACGCCAATTAAAACAAGAGTCCCAAATGCGCCTGTATAGTTCACATGCGATCCTGAACTTGAACTACATAAGCTAAGATACAACACTAATACTGTCATGCAGTCAAACATCACAACAAATGATAATTTGGAATAGAAGAAGTGGCAACTCTATCAATCTACTTGCAGGATGCTGGATGATGACCGTTTGGGGTCATCTTTGATGACGAAATGATCCGATTTATACAAAAATGGTAACAGTGTGACCGTCTCATCAACACCTGTGATTTGATATTCTACATGACCAATTTCAATCAAAAATGAAATTTGACTCATTGGGCCCACCCATATTTGACTCCAGTGTCAACATTTTAGCAAATCTGAAAGCTTTTCGAAAATCAGTTTGCAGGTTCATGAGAAAATGTTTCATTTTTAGATGGCGGCCATCTTTGTTTACACGACAATTCCATTTCATCAAATCTGAAGATGCTTTTCACAAGGATCATAATTGCAGAGTTTGGCCATCACTTGCCAAGTGGCTCATGAGAAGATGTATAAAGTTGTTAATAAAAGGATGACGAGTCGAAAAGTGGTAACGATGGCTCACTTGACACTTTGGCTCAGGTGAGCTAAACATGTGTTGCCGTTGCCGTCAGTGATACCATGTTACAAGCATTGATATATCTCCATAACTAAACAATTGGCTTAACAGTTTTGGATCAGACCCCACTAAGATGCTGTTCTCAACAAATCAAAAAATCTGAAAAAGGTATATTTCAACCAAAACCATAATTTCTCCAGTTTCTGCCCTATTACGTCACTACCCATAAGGTGACGTGGTGGGTCACATGTAATATTGAAATTAGTCCGTCGTACCCAGTGTACTAACACCAACCTGAGAAATTCTCTCTTTGGTCCACCCAAGTCATCTCCGTCTTCTCCACTGAATACCACTTTAAATTCTTGTGTCAGTTCAAATGTAGTTCTCCTGACCAGTCTCAGTGCGGATGACAGAAGACACTCCCTTTGGACAATGATCAGGTTAGGTTCTGTATGGATCTATCCGTGTGCGGCTGACCCACCTTGTCAAAACACTTTTTAATGTTTCGTCTGGACTGAAACAGGTGAAGCCGGTTACGCTGTGGTAGCTGTGGTAGCACCAATAGCTCATGTAGCTGGGACTACAATAAATACCAGCTACGTGACACCATGATAAATATATGATAACATTATACATCATATAGAGTAGTGC
>JBEVXT010000751.1:0-29873 GCA_040505955.1 Sedimenticola sp.
CCATCTTGCCGCCCATCTGCTCGATGGCAAGCTCCACCGCATCCTTCATATCATTGCCAATGACGGCTGCACCTGTGGTCAGAGTGGTCACAAAACCAATCTTCACACTGTCGGCCGAAGCCACCGGTGCGGCCATCGCTGCAGCTAACGCCGCTGTGATTAATAGTTTTTTCATTATCGTTCCTCGGTTTATTCACTCCGGTGTTACCGGATGATTATTTTACTTCTCGTCTATCCGGTACCACCCGCAAGGCAGATGCCCGAAAAGTTTAGGGACCTATGAATAAGTCGAAGTGCAAAATAATCGCTCATGACTTGTTCGGAGGCGCCTTAGTCACTGCCGCGTCTCACAGCGCAGTTTATACCGCTGAATCTTGCCTGTTGCAGTCTTTGGTAGATCATCGATAAATTCTATCCAGCGTGGATACTTGTAAGGAGCCAGCCGCTCTTTGACAAAGGCCTGCAACTCACCGACAAGTGCAGCGGATGCGCCTTGTGACTCTTTTAGCACAACAAAGCCCTTGGGTTTGATAAGGCCCTTGTCATCTTCTTTACCTACCACCGCCGCTTCCATCACCTTGTCATGAGCCAGCAGGGCGGACTCGACCTCGAAGGGAGAGACCCAGATTCCAGAGACCTTGAGCATATCATCGGTGCGACCGCAGTAGTGATAATAGCCTTCCTCATCGAGGGTGTATTTGTCGCCGGTTCGGGTCCAGCTGCCGTTAAAGGTATTGATACTCTTGCTGCGGTTGTTCCAGTAGGCGGTGGCTGACGAAGGGCCGGAGACCAGCAGTTCACCAATCTCCCCCACACCAACCGGCTTATCACCTTCATCGACAATCTTCAGCTCATAGCCGGGGACAGCTACGCCGGAGGTGCCGTAGTGGACATCACCTTCGCGGTTGCTGAGAAAAATATGCAGCATCTCAGTCGAACCCAAGCCATCGAGAATGGCACAGCCGAAGCGGCGCTCCCACTCCATGGCCACCTCTTCAGGCAATGCTTCACCCGCTGAGATACAGATCCGCAGATTTTCCGAGCCATCACTACGACCGTAGTCAGCACTACCGTTAATCGCGCCGTAAAGGGTGGGAACGCCACAGAAGATGGTAGGTTGGTGCTGCTTCAACACCCGCAACACCGAATCCGGTGTTGGCCGCTCAGCCATCACTACCGAGGTGGCACCGACATAAAAGGGAAAAGAGATCGAGTTCCCCAAGCCGTAGGCAAAAAACATCTTGGCGGCGGAGAAGACCACATCATCCGGCTGAATGCCTAGAACACCCTCACCATAGAGTACCGCCGTATTCACCATATCACTCTGCAGGTGCATCGCCCCCTTGGGGGTGCCGGTGCTACCGGAAGTGTAGAGCCAGAATGCAACGTCGTCACAGGTGGTATCGGCAGTTTCCAGCTCACTGGAGGCTCCCTCCATCAGGCTGGAGAGTGTCTCGTACCCCTCCACCTCACCGCCGGAAATAATCACCTTCTCCAGGTGTGGCATCTGGGACAAAATCGGCTCGAACTTCTCAAACAGGGCTTTGCTGACAACCAGTATCTTCGCCCGGCTATCACGCAGCATAAATTCATAATCGTGAGTGGTCAGCAGGGTGTTGATCGGTAGCGCAACCGCGCCGATCTTCATAGCACCAAAAAAGACCGATGGAAAATCGACGCCATCGAGAAGACAGGCCATCACCCGGGTCTCCATTCCGGCGCCGAGGCTCCGCAGTAGATTGCCGGCACGATTTACCCGTTGCTGCAGATCGCTATAGCTGTAACTGCCGGCATCATCTATCAGCGCTGTGCGCCCCCCCCTGCCCTCATCAATATGCCTGTCGATAAAATCGCCGACGACATTGTAGTTCCGTGGAATCTCGATTTTTGCAGGTGTCTGTTGCAGATCGACCTGGGCATAAGGTGACATACACTCTTCCTCTACATTCTTATGAAGCTACTTTGTATTCCTCCGGGGTCGGAGTCGATTGCGTCAAGATTGATGGTAAATCCACCTCTTTACGTCGCAATCGACTCCGACCCCTGCCAAAATACCCTTTCCAATCAGGAGTAGCTGAATAGTTATGCTACTTTTATAATAATAATCGAAGATCGCAGACCATTGAGTCCGCATCTCCCCTGGGAGCCTGTCCCAAAATCAGAGAGCCTACTGCGGGAAACGGAGATGAGTTCACACTGACCGGTCGCCCAGCTATATCCCTGACAATTTGCATTGATTATATGCATAATAATGCATTTATCAATCGATATCTCAACTACCCAGCAGAACAGCAGTGCCAATAGTGCACTAAAATACCTTATTCAGTATCAGCTTCTGCTCCAGCAACTGCCTCAGCTTGTATCTCTCCCGGGATTCGTTCTATTACAAACCACTACTCACCGATGGTGAACATACTCTCCAGGTCATGCTTGGAGAAGGAGCGAAATGCCAGCATGGTATCGGTTGAGGTGATGCCCTCTATCTTTGCGATTCTGCTGGTCACCAGCTCCGCCAGATCATCATTCGAGGCAACCCGGACAATAGCGATCAGATCGTAGGGACCGCTGACCGAATAGACCTCCGACACCCCACTGTCTTCAGTCAGCTGCTCCGCTACAGATTGGATCATGTTCCGTTCTGTGTTCAGCAGAATAATTGATGTAACCATGCGCTATAAACTCCTGAATTATTATGTGATTCACAGCTTAACCCATGCCGATGGATATTTACCACTCTGAGTCGAATGGCACTTACTCACCCGTATAGAACTGTGGCCAGCGGTACTTGGCGATTTCACCGTCACTGGCCAGGGCGTGACAACTGTCGAGCACTCTTGGCCGTGTTTTGTCCGCCCATGCACCCTCACCGCGACGCTCCCTCCCATTTTTCCATGGGTAGATGGTCTGAAAAGCGGTGGTCGCGATCGGCACCAGCAGATCAACCATATGTGTGCAGCCATTGAGGCCACCCAGCAACCGCTGAGTCTGTCGCCGCCAGCCGGGGGCTATTTTCAGCCCCACCAGTTGTTCGAAACCTTGAGGAATATTGGGGCAGATCCTGCTTGGCGAATGGTCAGTGACCGCCTCTGCGGCATGAATCAGAAACTCATCGTCCATGGTCAGGCGTACCCGCATACCATGCAACGGCTCACCTACAGGGATCTCTCCCTTGTCATGATTGGGAAAGGCGTAGCCCTTGACATCGACAATCTGACCCTCGATATCCCACAGCCCATCGTCACGCAAAAAACCTTCACAGACCACGGTACGGCGGTGGATCTGCTTGCGTGGTGCGGGGGGGGAGAGAGGCATTATCGTTTTTCCTGTAATCGTAGAGAGTCGAGTCCGACGTAACTTCAGTACCGCAAAGAAATCGCCAGTAACTGTTCAGGTTGCCCCTGAGATTCGTCAGTTCAAGGCAAAAAATGTGAGTTTACATGGCTAAATGATCATTTTTTAACGCAGAAATGGCGGATTTCAGGGGTGAGCTGAATAGTTACAGTCCGACTATATCAAAAGTTAAGGTGCAAACGCCTGTATTCCGGTCTGCGCACGGCCGAGAATCAGGGCGTGGACATCATGGGTGCCTTCGTAGGTGTTGACCGCCTCCAGGTTCATGGCGTGGCGGATGACATGGAACTCATCGGAAATTCCGTTACCACCATGCATATCCCGGGCAACCCGGGCGATATCCAGCGCCTTGCCAGCGTTGTTGCGTTTCATCATGGAGATCGCTTCGGGAGCAGCCAACCCCTCATCGAACAGTCGACCTAACTGCAGACAGCCTTGTAGGCCCAGGGTGATCTCGGTCTGCATGTTGGCCAGCTTCAACTGGATCAGCTGATTGGCAGCCAGGGGACGGCCAAACTGTTTTCGATCCATAGTGTAGGTGAGGGCACGATGCCAGCAATCCTCTGCCGCACCCAGAGCACCCCAGGCGATGCCGTAACGGGCACGATTGAGGCAACCAAACGGTCCTTTCAGCCCCTTCACATTGGGTAGCAGATTCTCTTCCGGGACAAACACCTCATCCATGACGACTTCACCGGTGATGGAGGCACGCAGTGAAAATTTACCTTCGATCTTGGGGGCAGACAGACCCTTCATCCCTTTTTCAAGGATAAAACCGCGAATGACGCCTTCGTCATCCTTGGCCCAGACGATAAAGATATCGGCGATGGGTGAGTTGGTGATCCACATCTTCGAACCGCTCAACAGGTAACCCCCATCCGCCGTCCGGGCGCGACACTTCATGCCACCGGGATCAGAGCCGTGGTCCGGTTCGGTGAGGCCGAAGCAACCCACCAGCTCACCGCTTGCCAGTCGCGGCAGGTATTTCTCACGCTGGGCCTCAGTGCCATAGGCGTGGATTGGATACATCACCAGGCTGGACTGCACACTCATGGCGGAACGGTAACCGGAATCGACGCGCTCCACCTCCCGGGCGATCAGCCCGTAGCTAACGTAGTTGAGACCGGCGCAGTCGTAGCCGTCGATGGTGCAGCCGAGCAGACCCAGCTCCCCCATCTCATTCATAATTTCACGGTCAAAACGTTCATGGCGATTGGCCTCAAGAATTCTCGGCATCAGCTTATCCTGGCAATAGCTGTATGCCGTATCCCGCACCATGCGCTCCTCCTCCTGCAACTCTCTTTCAAGCAGTAGGGGATCTTGCCAATTGAACGAGGGTCGATACGATGTTGGATTAGTCATATTTAATTCTCTTGTTAATAGTGTTCGTCCAGATCCGTAGGGTGGGCATGGGGTGTATAGTTCGGGGTCGGAGTCGATTGCGGCAAAAAACTGTAAATTTCCCTACCATCTTCAACACAATCGACTCCGACCCCTGGTGAAAAAACCCTCTTAGCGGGGGTACTGAATAGTTACCAGTCGGTTAGATATATTGGCCGCTATCTACTTTGATCACCTCACCGGTAATCATGCGTGCGGCGTCGGACAAGAGAAAGAGGACGGTGTTGGCAATATCCTCCGGCGTGGCAAGCGCTTTCAGCACGGTCTCATCCAACGCCTTTTGAAGATACTCTTCAGGCAGTTTTTTTGCCATCTCCGTCAGCACCATACCGGGCGCCACAGCATTTACCGTTACCCCTTTAGAACCCAACTCGCGGGCGGCGGTTTTTGTCAGACCGATGAGGCCGGCCTTGGCGGCACTGTAGTTGCCTTGACCAAACTTACCCCGAATACCGTTGATCGAGGTGATATTGACAATGCGCCCATGTTCCAGCGTGCGCATACGCGGCGCCAGTGCCCGTATCAGATAGAAAGCACCACTGAGGTTGATATCGATCACCGACTGCCACTCTTCATCACTCATCTTGGCAAGGGTTCTGTCGCGGGTGATGCCGGCATTATTGACCAGCAGGGTCAGGTCATTGGGTAGGGCCTCCACAGCAGATCGCACACTTTCCGGATCACCAATATCCACCGTGTGAAATATGCCGGTAGCGGCTGCCTCTTCATTTTCATGAAGATCAAAAACATGCACCTCGGCCCCGGCATCATGCAACATTTGCGCAATGGTCAGGCCGATGCCGTTGGCACCACCGGTGACCAGGGCTTTTTGATTAGCGAAATTCCACATCAATAAAGTCTCACAATGTACAACTCAGGGATATATAGGTGTCAGGAGATCGCTCCGTTGCCTGCAAACGTTTATGAAAAAAGTCGGCACGGGTCTCCCCCCCAACGTGCTTGTCCAGTACGATGACCCAATCGATGTCGACCCCTTGCAGCGGCCGGATCTGATAATTTTTTTCTGCCATTTCAAACCACCTCTGGGTTAGGTTTCATTATTAAATACAGGTGATTGATGCGGTTCGCAAGCTCACCACATCCTACACGCACATATAGGCAGAGAAAGGATTGTAGGATGTGGTGAGGTACGAACCGCATCATTCGAATTGCAATTAACCTTCCTGTCTATGTGATGAACAGATACCTGAATGGTTACTCCCGGGTTTATTTATGACGCCTTGGCCAACTGCTCCTGCTGCTTCAGCTTCTCATGACGGAATGCACCCCAGATAGCACCACCAATCGCACCGGCATAGATCGAATCGGGATGGCCAACGGCATTGAGCGTGGTCAGCTTCTGCTTCACCAAAATCTCATTAAGGGCCGTCACCAGACCCTCATCCAGTGCCAGCCCACCGGTCATCAACACCACACCCTCTTTTGCCTTGATCACCTTCAGCAACTTGCCGAGACGGTTGGCCATGGAGAGATGAATACCTTTGAGAATATTGGGTGCGGTAATACCCCGTGACACCATATTGATTACATCGGTCTCTGCCAGTACCGCACAGATGCCTGACACCACTTCGGGATCATCCGCCTGTTTCGACAACATGCCTATCTCCTCCTGAGCAATACCCAGGTAACGGGCGATATTCTCCAGAAACTGCCCGGATCCAGAGGCACACTGGCTGGTCATCCGATAGGTGAGCACCTTGCCACGCTCATCGATCTTTATCGCCTTGCCGTTAAGGGCGCCGATATCCAGCACCGCACGCGCCTCAGGGTTGAGATAGATGGCGCCACGGGCATGGGTGGTCATGGAGAAGAAGTGGCCGGTAGAGAACTGGATATTCTCTCCATCACCGGTGGTGGCGATGTAATCCAGCTCCGCCTCCGCAACCCCGGCCTCTTTAAGTACCGAGTCAAAGCCGTGCCGCGCCAGCACCAGCGGATCACGATTACGGATGCGATCGACACGCCGTCCCAGCCACTCTATATCATCACCTTGAACACGAAACAGCACGCTCTTCACTGCGCCGGTTCCCAGATCAATCGCTGCGGTAAGAGCCATGTTACGCTGCCTCCATCACTGCCCGGCGGGCAAACTCGGACGCACCAAGCGCCCCGGTGTAAATAGAATCGGGATCGATGTTAATCTTCACCTTGCCGTAGTTCTCTTCGATCAGCTTGGCCAGTTCATTGACCGCCGACTCGTTCTTGGCGACACCACCGGTAAAGGTAAACTCATCCTCGACACCGCCGGAGCGGGAGAGTATCGACATAGCACGCATGATGATGGCGCGATGCAGACCGGCCATGATGTCTTCACGCTTCTCACCCAGTGAAAGGCGGTCACGCAACTCGGCCCCGGCAAATACTGTGCAGGTGGAGTTGATGCGCACCTTCTTGGTTGACTTCATCGCCATCGGCCCCAGTTCATGGAGGCCAAGGTTCATCTCATCGGCAATATAACCCAGGTATCTGCCACAGCCAGCGGCACAGCGGTCATTCATCTGAAAGTTGACCACAATGCCCTGGTCGTCCACCTGAATGCCCTTAGTGTCCTGGCCACCGATATCAAGCACGGTGCGGGTCTTGGGGTACATCATGTGGGCGCCGAGGCCGTGACAGAGGATCTCCGAGCGGATGTGTTCTTTGGGAAAGGGCAGGCGCACCCGACCGTAGCCGGTACCCACCACAAAGCTCTCTATCAACTCGACATCGAGCGCTTCACCAATCTTGTCGGCGATGACCGCCTGATCGACGGTTATTTCAGAGAGCTCTTCCAGTTCACGATCCAGGGCACGCAGAAACTTGTTCTTCATATCGCCACTGGGCGGGCGGTTCTCCACCTCAATAATCGATTTATCGTATACGTTAAGCAGCGAGTCGTAGGGAATTCCGACCTCATCCGCCACCTCTTCCGATAGTTGCATATACTGAGAACCGGCGATGTCACGAAAAAAGTCTGACTTGCGCTCAGCACCCGAGGCATATAACACCTTGCCGATCTCAGCCAGCTTTACAAAAGTGGCACTGACCGCCGCCTTCAGCTTGTCACGAAAATCGACAAATCTGAGATCTTCTGCATTTTGCAAGCAGGTGGCATGGAGATCTTCCAGCTGCTCAAGATACTGCTCCAGCCGAAAGTTGCGCTCCAGCCCATCAAGCAACAGGTCGACCTTTCCCTCAAGCTCTTTGACCGTTTCCAGCCCCCGGCGAAACAGCGTCAGACGGGTGTCGATAAACGCCTCTTGCTTGGCCACCGCACTCGCCGTGTCATAGTTTGAACGTGAATTGGTGATGCCGTGCCCCAAGCGGGCGCCAGCCTCATCCATCACCACCGCCTTAGTGGTGGTGGAGCCAAGATCAATACCGATAAAACATTTCATAGACTTATCCTTATGCCGCACTACTTTGACTCTGGCGACGCTGTTCAATCATCTGAAAATAGCTCTCCAGTCGATTTTTCACATTCGCCTGAGAGAAGTAGCGAGGATCCACCAGATCCGTTTCGATAAACGCACCCGGTTTGCCGGTGCGCTTCTCAATCTCACGCATCATCAGCAGCTCACCGGCGGCAAAACTGTTGCAGCTTTTGATCGAGTTGGTGAGAAAGCCGTCCGCCTCATACTCGTTCATATACTGCTCGATCAGATCGACTCGCTGAGGCATGTTGTTGTTGGTGTAGCAGGAGAGGCAGTACTCCGCCAGAGACTCCAGCGGTCTATCGGCATCGTGCCTAAAGCCCTGATCGTAGAGCCCACCCACCTTGGAGTAGGTGCTGGCCACCACCACCGCGCCCTCGTCATAGAACATCTTCCAGAAGTCGCGGAAACTGGTCCAGTTGGGCGGTCCCTCCACCACCAGGCGATATTTCTGTTCTGTTTGCTCGCCCTCGGGAGTAATGGGTCCCTGGCCATTTTTAAGTCGCTGTTCGATCTCACCGCGTAACATGGTGTAGTAGTCCACCGCCTCCTGGGTGCCACGAAAGGCAGTGAAGATCGGTCCCATGTAGTAGACCGCGCCGAAGTAGGCATCGATGGGAGTGGGCTTGTTTTTTGCCGATTGCAGCACCCACACCAGGTCATCCTCCGCCTTGGCCGAGAGCTTCATCATCTCGCGCAGGCGGTCGATATCAAACTTCACCCCCGACACCTGCTCCATGGTGGGGATCACCTCCTCCTTGAGCTGCTTGACGATGTACTTGACCATCTCCGGGGTGATCTTGCCGTCTCCCTGATAGGGCACCTGGAGCATCGCCGTCGGACACTTATACTCCTCACGCAGCAGTTCAAACCACTTCATGAAGGTGTAACAGCCGGTGTAGGAGAGCATCAGCATATCGGGGCGCGGCATCGGTTTGCCGTTGGGGGCGATGTTGCCCTGAGACATCATGCCGATATCCGCCTTGACGTAGGTGCATACATCCTCTGAGTGCCCCATCTTCTCAGCGTCGAGGATCATGCTGCCGCTCTTCTTGCGCATGCCGTTGTTGATGGCGTTGATCTCCGGCAGATTGTTGACCATGTCGAAGCACTTGATCAACTCATTGAGGTTGCCGGGGACGAAGGTGCTGCACACCTTCCGGCCTGTCTCGGGAGCCGAGGTCAGCGCATCGTAGTTGCTCCCGATCAGTGCCTTCTGCATCGCCATCGAGGGCTCTTTGACGACTTCCTGTGGGGTTTTGTCAGCCATAATCAATTAGCTCCAGAGTTTGATCGAATCGGCAAAGGTACCTGCCTGCTCCCGAATGGGGGCCATCTGACCGGAGTTCTCTGCATATTTGAATGAGATGTGAGGTATGTTCTTGTCGGCAACCTTGTTCGCCAGCATCGGCCGCCACAACAGGGCGGGATCGCAGAAGCTGGGGGCGGCGAAGATCACCCCCTCAGCACGGTTCTCACTCACCGACTCCAGCAACTGCTTGCCCACCATCTCCTCTGTCTCCGCATACTTGGCGGCAGTATCACAAGAGTGATGCAGGAAGGCTGAGGCCAATGCTTCAAAGGGGTCACCATCGCTAGGCACCTCCTCCTTGAGCCAGCGGTTGATCTGTACATAGTCATCGTCCACTACATAACAGCCGGCCATTTCGATGGACTTGATCAGGCCCAGTGGTGGCTGCTCGCAGAAAGAGCCGTTGATGACGATGCGGCAGTTGTCTCGACGCGGCCGCTCTTCAGTCACCACAGCCACCAGATACGCCTCAAGCATCTCATTGTGCTCCTCTACCGGCAGCATCATACCGGCGCGGCTCAGTAGATAGAGCTCGGTGGTGGGCACCGTCCACGGCTCATCGGAGCGCAGTTTGTAAACCCGGCGCATCAGGTCACGGTTGATGTTGTAGACCTTGATAGAGTGGCGAATAGCATCGTCGCTCACCTTGCGACCGGAGAGGTCCTCCAGCCCATCCAACAACTCCCGCATCTCATTCTGATAGAACTCACCGCCGATGCTGTCTTTATAATTCTGTGGCATATCCAGATAGCGCACATAGGTGTCGGGAAACATCAGTTTCCACATTCCCGAGAGGTTGCGGATCACGTCGCAGATGCTGGGGAAAATCATGCCATCGACAAAATCGAGGCGCTTGGTGATACCCAACTCGATGGTGGAACGCGGGATACGACAGATATAACTTTGATAGTAGGCGTCACCGTGGATCACCTCCATCTGATCACCGCCACCGGTGATGCCAAGGGGCAGCATACCGGCGGCGTGAATAATCTCCTCTGGTATGTAGACCGGCAGGTAGCCGATCACCTTACGTCCGGGTTCAGCCGCCTTCCACTCCCTTGCGGCAGTGAAGTTGATATCTTCGTGAAGCTGCTCGCAGCGTTCGATAATCTCTGCTGTACCCATTTATCGGTCCTCCCACTTGGCGGGGCGCTTTTCAAGAAAAGAGGTCAGACCCTCCACAGCATCGTGGGTGGTCATCAGGCCCTCTGTGTAGAGGGCTTCAACATCAGCCAGTCTGGCCTTGACTCGCGGCAACAGATCCCCACGCACCGCCTGCACGGCAAAACGCAGTGACGAGGCGGAGCGGGGGGCCAGGTGTTTATCAAAATAGTCGAGGGCCGCTGCCTCGGGGTCATCGGCGATGCTGTTGATCAGCCCCATGGAGAGCGCCTCGTCCGCCTTGATGCTGCGACCGGAGAAGAGCAGATCCTCTGCCTGCCCCTGCCCAATGCGTTCAGGCAACAGACAGGAGGCAGCCGGGGCAAATACCGCCAGCTGAATCTCCGGCTGCCCCATGGCCGCATCCGGGGCGGCAAACAGTTGGCTGGCGGCACACACCACCTCAAGACCACCACCGAGACACTGGCCGCGAATGGCCACTAGGATTGGTACAGGAAAACCGAGCATGGTCTCCACCAGCTGATGCAGGGCACGCAGCATGGCGGCAAAGCTACCGGGCAGATGTTCTTTGACACTGGCGCCGAAACTGAAGTGAGGCCCCTCTGCATCCAGCAACACACCACGCAGGGCGGTATGTCCTGCGTACTCTTCAAACGCCTCCTGCAAGGCGGCTATCATGGCGGCATCGACGATGTTCGCCTTGGGGCGGTTGAGCCGCAGCCGCAGCAGTTTCTCATCCCGTTCCAGCCACACCTTAAGGGGCGAATCACTCATCTCAATCCTCCTGTCCCGGCATCAGGTTCTCTATCAGATCAGGCGTCCAGGGAGTGCCTTGAGCCAAAGCCTGACGCAGGGCGACAAAGTCGATCTCTCGACCCACCTCGCGGTTGCCCTCGTTGAAGGCGCGGAAACCGGTGCGCGCCTCGTTCATCATATTCAGTGCCAACCAGGCACGGGAGTTCTCTTTGCTGCTGTTCCAGGCATTCAACTTGGGCTTGCGCAGCTCTTCCAGGCTCTTGGTCATGCACTCAGGGAAGGTCTCAAGCAGCTTGGCGCAAAGTGACTCCACCGCCTCGTCGAGCAGTGAGAGGTCGATCTCGCCCTCCTTCAACAACGCCCTACCCGCCTTGAATTCAGCACCGCTCTTGAATTCGCCGTGGACAATGCGGCCGTACTCATCAAGCATCTGGTCGGTGATCACCGTCGGATTGGCGACAAACTCACCATTCACCTTCAGGGCGGGAACAATCTGGGAGATAACACCCAGACGGTACGCCTTGTGGGCGGAGAAAGGTTCACACAGGGTACCGGAGACCATCGCCTGTTCGCAGCCGATCATCACCGGTAGAAAATCGGTGGCACCACCAATGGCGGCAGAGCCGTGTTTGGGACCGGCCTGACCAAAGTTGGCGAGATCCTGGGCCACCGAGTAGTCTGCCGCCATGCCGATCTCCTGGCCGCCGCCAATACGCATGCCGTTGACCCGGCAGATCACCGGCTTATCGCAGGCCAGCATCGACGACACCATATCGTTAAAGAGGCGCATGTACTGGCGGTACTCCTGGGGATTTCCGGCATAGTATTCGGCGTACTCCTTGGTGTTGCCGCCGGTACAGAACGCTTTTTCACCCGAGCCGGTAAAGACCACGGCGTTGACATCCCGGGCGTTGCTCGCGGCACGGAAGGCGAGGATGGCACCCTTCACCATCTCGGTGGTGTAGGAGTTGTATTGAGCCGGATTATCAAGGGTGATCCACATATTGTAGAGCCCCTCTGCAACCGAACCATCACGGCGTTTTGCCTGACGCTTCTCAACCAGCAGACCATCAAAGCTCAGCTCCGGCACCAGGTTGTGGTCAACCATCGTCTCAGGCTTGGTGTTATCGATTAGATTTTTTATTGATTCTCTCATTGGGTGTATTCCTTAAAGACCGGGAACCATAATGGCGCGTTCAGTGAGTTGATGGGCCTTGGCAGCCGCAAAAATAGTGTTAATCTCTTCCAGAGGATGTAGCTTGACGAAGGGCTTCATCTGGATTTTTCCCTCCAGCACCAGCGCCAGGGCTTGCGGGTAGTATTCCACCAGACAGCCCCAGTTGCCCTGCAGTTTTGCACTGAAGGCCATCAGGTTGGAGAGGCGCAGTTCAAGCTTGCCCATGGTAAAGCCCACCACCGCCAGATGGGCGCCGTGGGTCAACAGGCTAAAGGCGGTGGTCTGTCCGGCAGTGGTGCCAGAGCACTCGAAGATCTTCCATTCGGTGGAGCGCAGCCCCTGCTCTTTGACAAAGCCCCTGATTTGTTTCTTTATCTCTCGCCCCTCCACCTCTGCGGCGTTGATGGTCATGGCGGCACCAAAGTCGGCCAACTGATCGAGCTTGCCCTGGTCTACATCGATGGCCACCACCGTCGCCCCCATGGCATTGGCAATCTGCACCGCGTAACCGCCAACCCCACCGACACCGATAACAATTGCCAGATCACCGGCATTGATATCCGCCAGCTTCACCGCCTGGTAGGGGGTGGTCACCGCATCGGCCAGCACCGCCACCTCCGGCAGGGTCATGCCAATGGCCGCCAACAGACTCTCATCCACCGGACAGAGCCCCTCAGCCGGCACCGTAATATGAGTGGCAAAGCCGCCATGGATATCGTTACCCGGCATCTTCTGGCCGCGACACATGGTGCCCAGCCCACGTTTGCAGAGATCACAGGTACCGCAGGGAATCACCGCCGGAATGACCACCGATTGCCCTTGAAATGCCTCGGCACCCGCCCCCGTTGCCGTCACCCGGCCACTGATCTCATGCCCCAGGGTCAGCGGCAGTGACTGGTTGAGCCGTACACCATCGTAGAGAAAACCGAGATCGGTATGGCAGACACCGCAACCCGCCACCTCCACCGTCACCTCACCGGCAGCGGGCTCCGACGGCGTAAACGCCTCCTTGATAAAGGGTTCGCCAACGGCTGTCATCAACCAACGATGTCCTGTGCTACTCATTGCGTCTTCTCCGTTATTGTTCTGTGTGGGTAACTTTCGGCTCAACCCCTAAAGTCTGCCATTTCTGCGTTACAAAATGATTACTTAACAGTTGTAAACTCACATTTTTCGCCTTGAACCGACGAATTTTAGGGGCAATCTGAACAGTTACAACATTGTGTTGAATAGTTACCTGTGTGGATTAGTTTTTGAATATATCCGACTAACATGCATTATATTTCCATAATCGCCCATGTCAATGCAAAATACATCACCTTTAGTACGGGAGATAGAGGAAGAAATAGGTGTATTTCGGAGTATTACCGTAATCCGCGAAAGGAAGATATGCATGATTGTGCATGTTACCATCCCAGATCAGAGCGTACTGCAGAGGCCGCAGAGAAAAAACATGCCCTCACCACAAACCACCTTTCTCAACATCGACGGCACCCACCTGGAGTACCGCCGCTACGGCCCATCCCAGCGGTCGAGGCCCACCCTGGTGCTCCTTCACGAAGGGCTTGGGTGTGTAGAAATGTGGAAGAGATTTCCACAACAGCTGGCAGAAGCGACAGAGTGTCAGGTACTGGCATACAGCCGCCGGGGTTACGGAGAATCAGATGGATACCCGCCTCCCTGGCCCCTCACCTACATGCACGAAGAGGCGCTGGAGAGTCTGCCCCGTGTGCTGGATGCCGCCGCAATAGAGAGCGCTATCCTCATCGGTCACAGCGATGGCGCCTCCATCGCCCTGATTCACGCAGGTGGCCGCAAAGATCCACGCGTACACGCCATGATTCTGATGGCACCCCATGTATTCAATGAGGAGAGTTGCATCGACAGTATCCGTCAGGCCCGGAGCGCTTTCGAAAAGGGAGAACTACGCAAGGGGCTACAGCGTTACCATGGAAAAAATGTTGATGATGCCTTCTGGGGCTGGAACAGGGCATGGCTCGATCCCGACTTTATGGCGTGGAATATCGAAGAGTACCTGCCTGAAATTTTAACCCCTCTCCTGCTGATTCAGGGAGAAGATGACCAGTACGGAAGTCGCCGACAACTGGAGGCGATCAGTACCCTGGTTCCCGTTTCAGTGACAACACGCCTGCTCCCCAACTGCCGACATGCACCACACCATGAACAACCCGAAGCAACACTGAAGGCGATAACGCAATTTATTGCCGAACTGGCTTAACCTCTTTTTAAGGAGATCACCAATGAAAACCGATGAGTTCATAACCCTGCTGCAGCCCGTGACCGATCTCATTAAAGGTAAGGTGGTTGATAGCACCCTTGCCGATGAACTAAACCGGCGTTTCCCAGCAGGAAGCGATACCTTCAGTGCGATTGAGCAGGCGTGTCATCAGGGGATTGCCGAGGGGTGGATGTGTAGCATGGGCTCGGCGGGGCGCCGTTTCGGCCGGGTGATAGAACCCAGCAATAAGACCGCCGGACTGAGCGTAGATGTGGTGGATCTGATGGACATCGTCGGCCCGCACCACCGCCACCCCACCGGTGAGATCTGCATGATCATGCCGATTACCGAAAGTGCGCTATTTGACGGCCGGAGCAGCGGTTGGTGCGTCAATGCGCCGGGGTCAGCCCACCACCCCACCGTAACGAACGGTGAGGCGCTGGTGCTCTATATGCTGCCGGAGGGAAAGATTGAGTTCACCGGTCAATAGATGAATTCAATGTACAAGCGAGTAGCCTGGGTTGAGCTTGCGAAACCCGGGGAAATCAAAAATAGGGTCTACTAACAAGAAGCTGTTGACGCCAATGGTTGCCCACCGCCTTGTACAGCTTTCATCGCTTTGTGAGGAACGTCATATACGGGCGGAGACTCTGCTGCATCAAAATAATCAACTCAAACCGTATCTTGAGCATCAAGCGCCTTCTTATGCTCTTCAAGTGACTGAAAGAGATGCTCCCCCTCAGCATCACGCAATGCATCGACCACATCGGAGGCACTCTCCGGCATCGCTTCGATAACGGCCACCGCCACATCCACCGTGGATTCAGGCACCAACTCAGAGACACGGGAGACAAAATCGGCCGCCTCCTGATTTTGCGACTCCAGAACATCCGCTGCTGAATCAAAGCTGTCGATAGTGGCAACCAACTCCTCTAATACCTGATCGCTCTGATTATCACTCAGGGTAGTAGCATATTCAGTTGCCACCAAAGCAGCACTTTCGGGTACCGCTTCAACAACAGCAACGGCCACATCCGCCGCATGCTCTGGCGCTACCTCAGTCAGACGCTGCACCAGCTCAACCATCTCCTCATGGCTCTCTTCTTCAGCCTGTACCGATATCGCTTCCGCCTGGCCTTTGTCATCTGTGTCACTTGTCATGCCATTTGCCACCTCTTCCGCCACCTTGGCGGCACTATCAGGCATGGTCTCGACAACGGCCGTGGCCAGATCCAGTGTCTGTTCGGGCACCCACTCGGCAATATTGGTGACGATGTCGGCTGCATCCTGCTCACTGGTGTCATCTTCACGATCTGCATGGCGAACATTTTCATAATTATCCGCCACTACTTGAGCAAGCAGCTCGACAACCTCAACAGCAGACTCCGGCTCCTGCTCCACAGCCAATCGCGCCATATCCAGACTCACCCCCGGCACCTCCACACCGATCCGTGAGGCGATTTCAACAACACGATCCGGCCGATACTTAGCAAGATGGGAGATCAGCTCATAGGCAAGCTCGGGCTGCGCCTCAATGATAGCCAGGGTGATAGCGGTGAGTTTTTCCGGTGCCGCTTCAAGTATCGCCTCATAGAGGCGTAGTGCATCAATACCCTCTACCGAAGCGACGGCACCCGCCATCTCTACGCCCTGTTCAGGTGTCGCTTCAAAAACGGCTTTCGTCATTTTAACCGCCGCTGCAGGATCACTCTCAGCCACCATCACAGCAGTTTCTGCTTCGCTACTTAACGGCTGCTCCGGCTCTACGTATTCGGTACGAGGATCGAGATCAACCATAGCGATCGCCGCACCTCCCTGCATCACAAACTCCTCTTGCTGATCATCGGGGAGTGAGGCGCGTATTGTCATCCGATAGACCACAAAAAGCCCGAGCAGCAGTTGTATACCCCCTACGAAGTAAAACAGGCTGGAGCTACCCATCTTGCTCATCACCATCGAGGTGGCATAGGGACCGATTATCCCCCCAAGGGCAAAAGCGATAATCAAGCTACCCATAGCAGAGATCAGCTCACTCTTTCGCAGCCGGTCAAACGATTCAGAGATGCTTAATGGGTAGAGACAGGCGATGATTCCACAGCTGACACCCGTAGCAATCGACATCAACAAAAACAGCGCCTGTGCTGCAAAGAGATTGATCGAGAACCCAGCAAATGCAGACAACAGCAAAATGGTCAGAAGCACCGTTCTGCGATCATAGCGGTCCGAAAGGTAACCCACTGGAAATTGCAGCAAAAAGGCTCCCGTAACAGCAGCCCCCATGTAAAGGGAGAGGTCGAACCCGGTAATGCCAAACCCATCCGCGTAGATCGGGAGCATGTTAAATACCGCCGCATAGGTGATACCGGCAATAAAGCAGGTAATCACCCCCAGCGGAGAAATTCTCAGCAGTGACAGCAGGGACATTGGCGTCACCTCAGTCACTTCCGGGCCGGCACTTTGGCTCATCACGATAGGAATAATCGCCATACACAAGAGTATGCCACTGAGAATAAAGAGGCTATCGGCCTCAGGTGAGACCAGGTTGATCAGAAACTGACCACAAAAAATCGCCCCCAGAACCACCGCCTGATAGATTGCTAGTATCTTCCCCCTGTTATCCTCGGTTGAACTACCGCTCAACCAGCTCTCCATAGCCGCGAAGACACAGGCGTTACAGAAACCGATAATGACCCGCATGGCGCCCCAGAGAAGGGCATCAGTATAAAGGCTGCAGATGAGAATACTCATCGCCGCCAGGGCAACACAGCCAGCAAACATGCGGATATGCCCTGCCCTATTGATCAAATGCTTTGCGTAGAAGCCGCCTATAAGCATGCCAACGAAATAGAGCGACAGGATAAAACCGATGGTCTCGGTGTCTATCGACTCCAGATTCATCCGCACAGGCAGCAGAATATTAATCAGGCCATTGCCAGCCATCAGAATAAAACAGCTAATCAACAGTGATGCGAGGGAAACGAGCGTCTGGCGCACCGGCGGATTCCTTATTTATCTCAAAAAGGGATTTTTGACCCCATTCACTTTCAAGTTGTTTCCGGCAGAGTGAGCCGTGCATAAAGGGCGATAGTGACATCCTTTGCCAAGCTTGTGAATCAAATGATTCCCGAATATTTATGCCCGTTGCCTGGGGTACTCTCTTACACCCATTGACAGGACTATAGATACGGGGCGTCACCATGAAAGATATTCTTGATTGACATCATAGATTGAAGAAGTTGAGAATGGGCCTTGCGTCAGTGGGGGCTGTGGTGCGGAGAGCCACAGCATGGACTCTGTGCCACAGGACGCACGATTTCGGCCCTACCTACACAGAATAACTATCTTCCTATACACACGGTTTTTCACCGCATAACCACAACAGAAGCTGTTAATGAATCGCTCGGCCAAAAAATGGCTGCCGGTGATCCACGAGATTATCAATGACCCTTCGAATTGCTATTAATGGCTATGGTCGCATCGGCCGCAGTGTGCTTCGTGCACTTTATGAGTCTGGTATGCGGGATCAACTGCAGGTGGTTGCCATTAACGAGTTGGCTGACTGCAAAACCATTGCCCATCTCACCAAGTATGACTCCACCCACGGGCGCTTTCCCGGAGAGGTTGATCTGCAGGACGATTGCTTAAGCATCAACAATGACCCTATTCAGGTATTGCACCAGCGACATATCCCCGAGCTGCCCTGGGCCGACCTGGATATCAACATGGTGCTGGAGTGTACCGGTACCTTTAGCGACCGGGCCACGGCACAGCAACACATCGATTCCGGCGGCAAACGCGTACTCTTCTCACAGCCTGCTCAGGCAGATGTAGACGCCACCGTTGTTTACGGCTTCAACGAGATGGATTTAACCGGCAGAGAGACCATTATTTCCAACGCATCCTGCACCACCAATTGCAGCATCCCGGTGATTAAGGCACTGCACGATGCCTTCGGCGTTGAAAACGGGGTGATTACCACCATTCACTCCGCCATGAACGATCAGCCGGTCATTGATGCCTACCACCATACGGACCTACGCAAAACCCGCTCGGCATTTCAGTCCATCATCCCCATCGATACCGGCTTGGCCCGGGGCATAGATCGCCTATTGCCGCAACTGGCCGGCTGCTTTGAAGCTCAGGCAATGCGCGTTCCCACAGTGAATGTCTCGGCGGTTGATATGTCGGTAGTGGTATCCAGAGATGTGAGTGCCGAGCAGGTAAACAGCACGCTAAAAGAAGCTGCAAAAAACCAATTTAACGGTGTGCTGGGATATACCGAAGAGTTACTGGCATCATGCGATTTTAACCACGATATACGCTCCGGCATTGTCGATGCAGGTCAAACACGCGTAGCAGGCAAACGCCTGATCAAAGTACTAACCTGGTTTGATAACGAATGGGGCTACGCCAACCGCATGCTGGATGTAGCCTCTGCCTGGGCAAAAAAGCGGTAGTTTTTGCTTATCCTCTGACTGTCCCGAGTGCTTATTACATACCGATAGCAACTAATGGTTGGAAGGGTACGGATCAATGGGGTCACGGATCGATGGGGTCAGACTCGATCGATTCTACTTAAAGGTTTAATTTTGGGCGAAAAAAGATGCATTTTTTTATGTAAAATTACAATCAGTTTAGTCTGCTTCGGTCGCATGGCAGTCATCTAGCCAAAGTCCCTGTGATGTCCGCTCATGACTAGGAAGAGTCACTAAGTGCCCAAATCCAATGGGCTACATTCAGCACAAAGCAGATATCAGGAAAGATCGGCTATGTTATCGCTACCGGCCATAATTTTCCTCCAAAAAGCCCTATTTTGCAGGTGACTCATCTTTTCTAAAGATGATGTATAACGAGATGGATCGGCTCTATCTTATTTATTCTGTAGCGATTACAGTACTATAAAAAGATCGAATGAATATTTGACTACCATACTGATTATTAAAGTAAATATATTAGTCTGATCCGTTATTTCATGGGGTATCCATAAAACGATTTGACATTCTGGTTATACCAGTATAGCGTTTAATTAACGGCAATGGTGCCGTGTGGCGGCAAATGAGCTGCTAAAAATTGATTGGCAAAACGGCCATGATCTTACTTTCCTTAGGTAGAGGAAAGGTGGATATGGTCGTTTTTCATTTCCCATATTCGCAGATTAGAGATCATTACGTACGGCTCAGGTCGTATGGCTGGGTGTTTTCGACCAACATAATGACTTCATCTGGAAAGCGTCAATACGCTTTGAAATGGGAGAATGATAATGACTTCAATAAAAATCACACGTCGCAGGATGCTTGCCGGTGCCATAGCACTGGGGATGGCATTTTTCGGCGCACCTTCGTCTGCGGCGGATACCATCAAGGTTGGGGCGATTTTCGATCTAACCGGTGGCCTCAATATATATGGCATTCAGCAAAGCCGTGCTCTGCACCTAGCCATCGATGACATCAACTCCAGTGGCGGTGTACTGGGCAGAAAACTAAAGGTTATTGAGAACGATTCCCAGTCGGAACTCTCTAAATTCACTCAATATACGAACTCGTTGATTCTTCGGGATCGGATTGAGGTTCTGTTTGCCGGTTTGACGAGTTCATCACGCGAAGCGATGCGCCCGATCATTCGAAAAAAGAAAATTCCCTATTTTTACAGTTCCCTCTATGAGGGTGGTGCATGCGACAAGCAGACATTTGTTACGGGTGCCTCTGCGTCCCAGCAGATGAGTGTTTTGATTGAATGGGCGATCAAGGAATATGGCCCAAAAATCTACGTTATGGCGCCTGACTACAATTTTGGGACTATTTCTGGACACTGGGTTGAGACATACGCCAAGAAGTTCGGCGGAAGTGTCGTTGGCAAGGATTTCCTGCCTTTGACCGTGACCGACTACTCACCGACTATTCAGAAAATCCAGGCATCAAAACCTGATTTTGTAGTTTCCCTTCCCGTTGGTGCCAACCAGACCGGTTTTCTTGAGCAGTTTGCAGCCGCAGGCCTAAAAAAGAACATGGGGCTTGTATCGACCAATTACGGTTCGGGCAATCAGCAAGTGGTTGTTTCACCTGATGCAGGCGATGGAATTATTGCATCCCAGGAATACTTCATGTGGGTTGATGGTGCTGCAAATGAAAGCTTCAAAGAAAAATGGAAAGCAGCTTATGGTCTCAAGGAGCCCATCGTTTCCGAATCTGCCGATGTTTGGAACGCGGTACACCTTTGGGCTAAGGCCGTAAAAAAGGCAGGTACCACAAAGAATGCTGCCGTTATCTCTGCACTGGAAAGTGGTTTGTCATTCGATGGACCAAATGGAACTGTCCATATGCAACCAGGCTCTCACCATCTGAAACAAAATATCTTTATCGCACGCGGCAATCGTGATCACGGTTTTGATATTGTCAAAACCTACGATTCAGTTGCGCCAAGCTTTGAGGATGAGAAATGTGACTTGATTGCAAATCCAGGTCTGGCAAAGCACTTCACCCCAGCTGGTTTATAGGGTCTTTTATCTGTAACTGAATAGGCGCGGGGGACGGTGAAAACACTGAAGCCGGCGTCTATTTACTGGTGTTCTTCCAGTGTCTCAATATACTGATACATGACATTTACCTGTAACTGTTTCGGATAGAAAAATGGAAATCGACTACTTGGCGATAGTGTTACTTTCATCTGTTTCAAGCGCTTCTGTGTTATTGATTGCAACGGTTGGACTTGCTGTTATGTTCGGCCTGATGGGTGTGATCAATTTAGCCCATGGAGAATTCATCATGTTTGGTGCATTCGCCGCACTGGTTACGACGCATGCGGGTGTGCCCTTTCCTGTTGCTATTGTCATTGCCACATTAGCAACAGCGCTTTTTGGGGCCATTGTTGAGACACTCATCATACGGCATCTCTATGGGCGATTGTTCGATACGCTCTTGGCGACATGGGGACTCAGTCTCGTCCTTTATCAATCTGCTGTCCTTATTTTTGGTTCAGTGACGCCGGGAATCGGACTGCCTCAGTCCTATATCCAGATCGGCGATTACACAATTGCTTCCTATATGATATTTCTTATCTTTGTTGCGGTCATCCTAATCAGCACTCTTTATTGGTTGTTAACCAAGACCGGCTATGGCATTACCGCAAGAGCGGCTATTCAGGATCCTGAAACAGCTTCAGCCATAGGGATTGAGTCATCACGTATCAATATGATGACGTTTGCATTGGGATCAGGACTTGCGGGATTTGCCGGTGCTATATTGCTCCCGGCCATACCGGCTACGCCAAGTATGGGTTTTGCATTCGTCATCAAGGCCTTTCTGGCTGTAGTCGTGGCAGGACCAGTCACCCTTACCGGTACCGTTTTAGCGGGAGGTGCACTCGGTTCTTTGGCTAGCATCACGGCGAGCTTCTGGACCACAGTTGCTGGCGATATCCTCTTTTTTATCCTGACCATTGTGATATTGCGGCTCTTCCCGCTGGGTATCTCTGCAGGCTGGCGCATGAAACTCTAAGGCTGATGGTTAACTATGATTAACAAAATACTGTTACTTAAAAAAAATACCGTGCCAATTAATGGCCGTGTATTGAAATCCTGGTGGCTTCCATCACTCCTCGTTGTTGTGGGATTTGCGGCCACATCCTTCTGGATCGATCCATATCTTGCTTACATTGCAACCTCTTGGGTTATATTTGGCTTGCTTGGTTTAAGCCTGGATCTGGTTTGGGGACGGGGTGGTTTCCTCAGCTTGGGACAAACAGCACTCTATGGATTGGGTGGTTATGCCGGTAGCATTGCCGCAATTAATTTTGCGCCCATGAGCGGTAATTCATTGATTTGGGCATTACCCTTTGGTGCTATTACAGGCGTCTTGGCCGCAGGACTTGTCGGTTGGTTTATTTTCTACGGTCGGATGGGACCGCTGCAAAGCACCATACTGACCTATACTTTTACACTGATTCTATGGACTAGCTCAGTTTCCTTTTCCACTGAAATCGGTACTGCCGTAGTTGGCGGTGATAACGGCATGTCCAATATACCAGGGGTCGTTCTTGGTTTTGGTTCTTTGGCTGAATCACTCGAACCAAACGGGATGTTTCTGGTAATCGTTCTAATTTCAGCCGTTGTTTATTTTATTGCACAGATTCTTAATCGATCACCTTTTGGAACTATTACCGATTGCATCCGCCTTGATCCGGTAAAGGCGGAGCTTTTGGGATACGATATCAGGCGTTTTCAGCTTCTCTTGTTCATGTTCTCAGGCGCAATTGCTGGTATTGCCGGTGCTTTGTTCGGCGCTTGGGCTAACTATCTTAATCCAGCTATTTTTAGTGTCCAGGAAGCACTCCTTGTACCTATCTATGTGCTTGTTGGAGGGTTGGGTACGTTGGCCGGCCCTTTCCTTGGTGCGCTTGCAGTGGGGGGGCTATCCTTCTGGCTCGGTGGGGGTGCCATTGGTGGTCAGACTACGTTGGTCTTGGGTGTTGCGTTGATCCTGCTGGTTCTTTTTCTTCGCCAAGGCCTATTGGGCGGTTTGTTCACGCTTTACGAGTGGATCAAAAGGCAGCTTAAAGAGGATGAAAATGATATATCCCACGAATTTGGCGTACATGTCGACTTTGATCTCTTACATCAATTGCATGCAAAACCGAGTATAGAAAAGGGAATTATCCTCGAAACCAAGGATGCTCAAAAAAGCTTTGGTGGTGTAACCCCTGTTGATCATGTCAGTCAGGTATTCAAGCCGGGTAAGGTGCGTTGTGTTATTGGTCCCAATGGCGCGGGTAAAAGCTCTTATCTGAAAACCTGTACGGGTGCCTACAAGCCTGATGCTGGGCAGGTATTCCTAGATGGTAAAGATATTACCTCTATTGATCCTTTCGAGAGGGTCAGGCTCGGACTGGGGATAAAAATGCAGAAGGCTCAGGTTTTTGATGAACTCAACGTCTATCAAAACCTGTGGGTAGCATCTTACAGTCGTGACAGGAATCGCCAAAATGCGGATCGCGTGGCTATCAGCATGCTTAAAATGCTGGGTATGGGTCACCATGCCAAACGCGCCGCCTCTGAGCTTTCCCACGGTGAGCAGCAGTGGCTCGATATCGGTATGGTTCTATGCTTGGCTCCCGATGTGATTCTCCTGGATGAACCTGCCGCCGGTATGACAAAGGAAGAACGACGGCAGCTTTCTGACCTGGTTCGAACTTTGGCGGAAACCACTGCCGTGGTCGTGGTTGAACATGACATGGAATTTATCCGAACTTTGGAAGCTGAAGTTACCGTCCTGCATCAGGGTGCTGTTTTTGCCCAAGGCGACATTGAGGAATTGCGCCAGGACGAACGTATTTTGGATATCTATCTGGGGAGGAGAGAAAATGTTCGCGATCTCTAATGCAACGGGTGGATACAAAAAAACCACCATTATCAACGATGTGTCGATAAGGGTTGGCGAAGGGGAAATCGTGGCATTGCTGGGTCGTAACGGCGTTGGCAAAACCACCCTGATTAAATACGCACTGGGGTTGATTGACATATTTGAAGGGTCGGTCTGGTTGGAGGGACATGCCCTACCTGCATCGACAGCCAAAAGGGTGAAGATGGGGCTGGGTTATGTCCCACAAGGCAGGTTTGTCTTTCCGCGCCTGACTGTGCCGGAAAACATTGCTGCTGCGGCAGTGGCCTGCGGCCATGATCGTAGAAAATCAGTGGAGCAGGCCTTTTCAGACTTCCCCATCCTCGAGGCGAAAGCTAGTGCATTGGCGGGTAGTTTGAGCGGTGGTCAGCAGCAAATCCTGGCCATCGCCAGAGCACTAGCGACCCAGCCGAAGATTCTCATTCTCGATGAACCTACAGAAGGCGTTCAGCCATCTATCATTGATGAGATTGCAGGCATACTCATACGTCTTAACAGGGAGCGAGGATTATCGATCATTGTTGCAGAACAGGATCTAGATTTCTGCCTGTCCTTGGCTGACCGAGCCTACGTGATGGACAATGGGTGCATCGCCCAAGAGACTACAAAAGAGAAACTTCTTGCAGACAAAGATCTGCTGCATGAACTCCTTGGCGTTTAGGAGGTGGTAATGAAATTTTGGAATAAAAAAATCTTGGCGGACTATCGCGACCACATGGGCTGGGTCCCATTAGATGATGAAATTGCAGAACAGGTACTAACGGCCCTAAACAACATCCATGCCGGTATTGATGGTATTGAAGGGATTTCTTGGATTGAGCCGGATCTTCGCTTTCGCGCTGCTGATGCAAATAGTGTTAGGGGGTGTGTGAAATGACCGAACTGCGGATTACCGATCTATCTGTAACTGAATTGGCTGATCGCATTCAGCGTCGTGAAATAAGTGCGACATTGCTTACGGAAACCTGCCTAGATCAAGTTGGCGCACTTCAAGATCGGCTTAATGCCTTTGTTGCAATTCGTCCGAATCATGTTCTCCAGCAAGCTAAGGCGTGTGATGAGGCGTTGGCTAATGGCCTGTCTACTGGTCCATTACATGGTATTCCTGTTGCAGTGAAGGACAATTATTGGACGTCTGATTTCCCAACGACTGGTTGTTCTAAAGTTCACCAAGGAAAATCTATCGGTTCCGATGCGACGGCAGTTGCCAAGTTGCGCCAGGCCGGTGCCATTATTATTGGAAAAACAAACATGCATGAGTGGGCGTATGGTGCAACCAACGAGATTTCCGCAAATGGACCAACCCGCAATCCGTGGAATACAAATCATATTACCGGGGGATCTAGCGGTGGATCAGGTGCGGCATTAGCCTCACGCATGGTGCCCGCCGCCCTGGGCAGCGATACCGGTGGGTCAGTTCGTATTCCCTCTGCAGGTTGTGGCGTGTGCGGAATAAAGCCTACCTACGGACACGTGAGCCGGCACGGAATTCTACCCTTATCATGGTCACTGGATGTAGCGGGGCCGATGGCGCGCTCAGCGAGAGACCTAGCACTCCTTTTGAGCGTTATAGGTGGGAATGATTCCAAGGATCCGGCTACGGAAACCTTTGCGGGAATACGTTCTGTCGGGGCTGATGGTATAGATCCATCACGGCTCCGGCTAGCTATACCGTCAGGCCAAGGGTTCGAGGCTGCTGCGGATGTCAAACGTACTTTTCAGCAGGCATTGGAATCCTTTATTGGCTTGGGGGCGCTAGTGCAGGACATTGAAGTTCCACATATGAAGGAAGGGTTTGGGGCATGGAATGTAATCCTCCATTCGGAGGCTTCCACCTATCATGCGGAGTTCCTCAAAACCTCATCCAGCGACTACTCTGACAGTGTTCGCATTCATCTCGATGTAGGGCGCTGTCTATCTGCGACAGACTATTTAAAGGCACAGCAGTACCGCGCTGTGTTCAATCGACAGGTCAATGCGCTTGTTTCTGGTTTTGACGCACTTGTCCTGCCGACTCTTCCTGTAACCGCACCACGAATTGGTCAGAGCCAAGTGTCTTTTGGAGGCAAGAAAATTTCCTCGCAAGATTCCATGACTTATGTGGCGTGGTTAGCCAATTTCACCGGTCACCCTGCAGTTTCAATCCCATGTGGATTCGGTGACAATGGATTGCCGGTAGGAATGATGTTGATTGGAGCTGCTGGTTCGGATTTTCGCTTGCTTGAGATTGCCGACGCATTTCAACAAACTACCGATTGGCATTTAATGGCGCCGAAAGCCCAGTAATGTAAGACAGTGTTGGAGATGGAATAATGGAAGAGAGCCAGGAGCAATCTATTAGCGAGGCCACAGGAGGATCAATTCCTGTCGGTGTGCTATTTTCCCAAAGCGGCCCTATGGCGCTGACAGAGAGCGGGCACTTGAAAGGAACACTGGTCGCAATTGATGAAATAAATAGTGGCGGTGGGATTAACGGGCGAAAGATTGAACCGATCATCGTTGAACCTGCATCAGATCTGCGACTGTATAAGGAACTGGCAACAAAACTTCTGGTGAAAGACCGCGTGTCGGTAATCTTCGGGTGTTGCTCATCAGCAAGTAGAAAGGTCGTTTTGCCTCTGGTAGAACGCTTTGGTGTACTGCTATTTTATCCTTCCTTCTACGAAGGTTTTGAGTACTCACCCAACATCATCTACACAGGCGCGACACCCAATCAAACCGTCCTGCCGTTGGCTGAATACCTTTTTAATACGCATGGCCGCCGTTTTTTTCTGGTCGGGTCAGACTATATCTATCCAAGGGAGATCAACCGCATACTGAAAGAATTCCTTACTGAAAGCGGTGGTTCTGCAGTTGGTGAGGTCTATCTTACGCTAGGGATAGACACAGGATCATTCCAGGCTGCTGCCAGCCAAGCAAAAAACAGTGGTGCTGATGTTATTTTGTCAACGATTGTTGGTTCTGACACGCCCAAGCTTTACGAGGCATGTTCTAAGGTCGGTATTGATCCTGCAATCCAGCCGATTGCCAGCCTGACTACGAGTGAATGTGAGTTGGCGGAGATTCACAGCGAAGCCAGAGCGGGTCACATAACGGGGGCATCCTACTTTCAATCTTTGGATACCGATACGAACAACAGGTTCAAGGCATTGTACGCTGCTCGCTATGGGGCTGTGGAGAAAACCTGTATATATTCGGAAACGGCTTATTTTCAAGTGCACCTCTTCGCCAAGGCGCTACGCATGACCGAAAATGATTCGCCAGAAATTCTGTTAAAGTCACTGTCTGGAATGCGGCACACCGCACCCCAGGGGGATGTGACTGTGGATGCCGACAATAATCATCTTTTTGTTACACCACGTATTGCGATTTCGAATACTGACGGATCCTTTAATGTGGTATGGGAATCTGATTTTTCGGTTAAGCCAGATCCTTATTTGATTGCCTACGACCGAACCATTCCCCGATCCACTGTCGGGTAAAGCACCAAATTATGGATATGGATAAACGATTGCTTCGGTCACTGCGAAACAAAAAAATTGCCGTTATTCATCCCCGAGATGAGGATGGTGAAAATCTGTTGCGCCAACTTCAGCGGATAGGCTGTCAGGTAAGTAGTATTTGGCCTTCTCCGAAGGAATTGCCTGATGATCTTGACGCAGTGTTTTTTCTTATTGACCAAGAGAAAAACCAGGGATGTGAATGGCTTGACAACGAGCGTGCCCTAGCCCTGATCGCAGTGATTTCCTATGAAAACCCCACCGTCTTGGAAGCACTAACAGCCGCCAAGGTACATGGTTTGATTACAAAACCTGTTCGGCCATTCGGTGTTTTGGCACGACTGGTGACGGCACTTTCATTATTCAAGTACGAGGAACGCCTTAATACACGGATAGCAAAACTCGATGAAACGCTAAAAACACGTCGGTTGGTCGAACAGGCAACTCGAATATTGAGCAGAACCCGCGAAATTTCAGAGGATGAGGCTTATGCGCTTATTCGTCGAGAGGCCATGAATAAGCAGATCACGCTCTTTGATATGGCAAGATCTATTATCAATGCCGACACGTTTCTATCCCCAGACCTGGAATAAGAAGAAAGATAAAGGATAGAAATTTAGTAACTATTCAGTACTGTGCCGGACTGTTCAGATTGCCCTTAAAATTCGTCAGTTCAAGGAGCAAAATGTGAGTTTAAAGGTGTAAATGATGATTTTGTAACGCAGAAATGGCGGATTTTAGAGGTGAGCTGAATAGTTACGAAATTTAAACCCATAAAATCAACCTATTTCACACCATCCAGCAATGTATTGCTGTCACCTCCACATGGATTTTTTGATTTTAGTGAGCACAAAGCACTTCTTTCTCCGCCCCTTGTCGATATGACGGTGGGAATTACCCCAATACCCTGTCAAATCGAATAAGAGCCACAAGTGCCCAATGCAGGTCAAGAAGTACCTGCGATTTTTGTGTGGCGGCGGGATTACCTACCAGTTCACCGTTTGGTCATACTCAAATTCCGGTGCTGAATCCATGGCATCAACATCCCATATCTGACACTGATCCAACACCAGGTAAAAATCCGGTGGTTCACGGGCAGGTGAGACCTACGGTGCACAGCCTAGCTCTCCGATATGCCGCAGGATACGTCCAGCAGGCACCCGTTCGGTGATGGCCGCACCCAGCATCCTCGGTAAGGCTTCCCGCATCCTGCTCACGCTTTTCACCTGCATCCATGTAGGCGACTGCTCCTGCGTTACTCTACTATCTACATTCCTGTAGGCATGTCTCCCGCAGCATTAGTACAACCCTCCCATAGGCAAAGCAATAATCCTCATTTCACCGCCACACCTTGGGCAGACCAGCGGATTGATCTCATAAATCATAGCAAGCAACATGGCCCAGATCGACGCAAAGAGGCATCCGGTCATCTGCTCTTCACTCACCCCTGCTTTTGGCTTATCAGCACTCACCACGCTTTCGCCGGTGACCGGCAGCCCTGCCTTTTTTGTTACCTGTTCCCGCAGTGGAGCATTCGGTGCCAATACCCCATGGTAGCGATGGCGATGCTACCGGGGTGGCGGTATCAAGAGGGCGATCCGACCAAGATACTCCACCGGTATCAGCCGCAACAGAGCCTGACCATCATGCCGGGACTTTCGTAGGCGGTAGATAAGCATCACATCCACCCCCTGCCAACGAAGGCGCTCTCCGCGAATATTGGCTGGGCGCAGTAACGAAATAGCCGCTCCAGCCCTTGCCGATCTGCCGCTTCGATCCTTACCTCTGCATTCAGTGAAAAGCCGCCTCCGTTCCGGCAGTGGGTACTTTGGCCGCAGAGTCATAATCGAGGTCATACTGTTGCCGATCAAATCCTACTTTGAGTTCACATGTTGTTGTTTTCTTGTTCCACGACAAACCTTTGCAGTTGGGCTGGTCGGCATCGCATGCCGTCTCGCATACTACTTCACTTCTTGTGATTATTCTGCGGTAGGTTTGGTTTAGTAGATTGGTACTGGGATACTCAGTATAACCGCCTTGCTGTTCCATAGCATCACTTGATGCAGTGGGTACTTTGACCGCAGAGTCATAATTGAGATCATACTGTTGCCGATCAAATCCTACTTTGAGTTCACATGTTGTTGTTTTCTTGTTCCACGACAAACCTTTGCAGTTGGGCTGGTCGGCAT